>JAIENH010000425.1 GCA_019751475.1 Cyclobacteriaceae bacterium | reverse complement strand
CACGGGGAGACGCACCCAAAAACAACATAGGGTTGTTGCGCGTCTCGTTTATTATTTGTGCGATGTAGGCGAGAAGATTTTTCTCCAGGTGCACACGCTGGGCCAGCGCACGAAACGCTTTCAGATTATCGGCTGATAATACCGGCACAACTTCCTCCGTGGCCGGCTGGCCTTGTCGCTGGTGCTGGCGAGTCAAAATGTCAATTTCTTGTTCCACGCTCGGATAGGTGACAGTGATTTTGAACAGGAACCGGTCAAGTTGCGCCTCGGGTAAGCGATAGGTACCCTCGTGCTCAATGGGGTTTTGTGTGGCCACCACCAGGTACGGACTTTTCATTTTGTACGTGTGACCGTCAATGGTTACCTGGCGTTCTTCCATCACTTCAAAAAGAGCAGCCTGCGTTTTGGCAGGGGCGCGGTTGATCTCATCGATCAACACAATATTGGAGAAGATTGGTCCCTGCTTAAATTCAAATTCAGAATTTTTCAGATTGTAGACTGAGGTGCCCAACACATCCGAGGGCATCAAATCTGGGGTGAATTGAATTCGTGCAAAGTCAACCGACACAACGCGCGCCAGCAGTTTTGCTGTGAGAGTTTTGGCCACGCCAGGCACGCCTTCAATCAGCACGTGACCGTCTGCCAGGAGTGCCGTCAACAGTAAATCGACCATCGGTCCCTGCCCGACAATCACTTTTCCGATTTCGGCACGCACTTGCTCTACGCTTCGTTGCAGGCTGCTCAGGTCAAGCCGGTTTTCAAAAACATTTTCTTGCATAAAGAATATCTTAAATCGTGTTGTTAATTACGTGTCCAGAATTTTTCAATTTGTTTGTTCAGTTCAATTAACTCTTCCTTTTCAATCCGTTCTTTTTTCCGAATAGATTCGATCAAGTGAAGCAATTGCTTAACGTCTTCCAGCGGCTTGCCTGATTTTTTGGCAAGCAATAATAGGAGATTTTCTGTTTGCGGCAGCAGTGAATACGATGTGCGCACCTGGTCAAAGAAGAAAAGGATTTTCTTTTCAGCAATGTTTTTATGATCGCTTCGCTGGTAATAGAGATTCCCAATCGTTCCTACAAATTCGAGTGATGTGTTTTCCAGTGGTCGGATGATGGGAATGATGCGCTGCTTGCGTTTAGCTTCAAAGATCATAAACAAGAGCAGTGATCCTACCGTGATGTAGTAGGCCCAGGCGAGTGGTTCGCGCGAAAGGATAAATCGCAGCGGAGTGGCGGCCTCCAGTCGACCCACATTGTAGTATTGCAACCAATGGATATTTTGTAGTGGCAGGTGTGAAAGCGTGGTTGAAACAAAGTCGTGATTGTTTCGGAGAAGCGTATAGATATTGGTGAAGGCCAGCGGTGTGCAATTGAAAATAAATTCTCCTTTTCCCCAGGTTATGCGAAGCGTAACAGGTTGCTTGTAATCATTACGCGCTATGACGGTAGTACGCGTACTATCAAATCTGCCAAAGTAGTTGTGAATATTTTCCCGCCTGAAAATAAAATGCTCGCTGGTGTCAAGCTGCGGGTTTACAAAGTTTAGATACGAGGTGTCTTTCCGTTGCTCGTACAATCCATTTTTGAAAAGATAATCATAGGTGGTGAGGTGAAGCGTATCAGCCAACTTTCCATAGAATGACTGGGCACTCATGAAGGCGTGACCGCCATCGGCCACATAAGTAAGTAAGGCCTCACTGTCTTCTTTTTCAAGATTTAGACTGTGGGCCAGAATAATGATGTTTTCCTTAGGCGGAATAGTGTCTTTCAACTCGTAGAGTGTTTGATTGGTGACACTTATTTTTTTCTCTGTGAAAATCTGGGGGAGCAATTCCTTCAGCACGAAGCCACCAAATGGATTTTTATCTTTCACGGCATAGGTGGGCAGCCAGCTATATTGCTTCGGCCCCAACATCTGTATTATGATGAACAAACCAAAGGCAAGCGAGAGATAGAGGATATATTTCCAATCTTTCTTCATGACACCTTTGTTCGCCAGTCAATGAAAATAGTATTTACTCTTTCATAGAGAGCCTGGTTTACGGTGAAATTGCCATACCAGGCGTAGTCAAAATAAAAGCTCAACTCATTGAACCCCGTCTTTAACTCCGGGCGATCTAACTCCAGCATGTATTCATGATTTGTTTTGCCAGGCCGCCAATCAATATGTTGTTTGTCGGATAGTAGTTTGAGCGCATATAAGAATGTGAGTCGCACCCCCAGCCGGTATTCTTTTTTCTCCAGGGCTTCGCGAATGAGTGATTCAAAATCCATTTCGTGGATGTTCTCCTCCAGGGCATAGTTCAACCCTCCTTTGTCAGCCCCGGAATAAAATACCCGCAGGGCATCGACCTTCAACAAGAGCATCACAATTACTACCATCACGATGACGGCCAGTGTATAGAGAAGCACACGCCCCCAGTCGGTTGTTACAGCTCCGTTTAATATCCAATTAATCAATTCAGAGAGCCAGATTATAAACCTGTCCCAAAGACTTTCGGCTACCGTAGGTGGCTGCCGATAATCGAAATCACCGCTTTTTCTTAAATCGTCAATGGCGGATTCACTAAAGGATCGAAGCTCTACCGAGGCACTGTCAGCCGGAGCTAACATAACTTCGGGTGACACCGCTGTGCTATCAAGCAATTCGAGAGCGGTGCTGTCTTGCGCGAATGCACTGGTTGTAACAATCAATAGAATTGGAAGCCATTTCAAGAATGGAAAAAGAACAAAAAACCTGGCCAAGGCGTCTTGACACCTTTGAGGTGTCTGACGCCTCAACGCTTCATTAATTTTTGAAATGACTTCTAACAAAATGAGTGATCGCATGAATTTTTCAGATCATCAATAAGTCTCTTCACGTGGAGGCGGTGGAGGTGATTGACCAAGATTTTCTAATTGCCCCATCAGACCTTTCGCTTCTTTCAATTCCACAAGGTTGAAAAACTGAAACGCTAGCCCGATGTTCAAGAGAAAATACAACAGCAGTTGGCTGATATAGGATAGTGAATTCAGCACAAAAATAGCCGTACCCATCGCACCACTTGGTTCTTGGCGAACTGATTCATCCCCCACAGAGTGAAAGATGGTTAACATTTGTAGAATAGTGGCCGGTATAGAAAATACATAGGAGATCACACTCACCAGCAACGAGAGAATGAGCATTAGCCCAAATGTACTCCACCACTTGCTTCGTATTAAGTAAAACGAGCGAAAGATGGATTCAAAAAAACCTTTCTTCTCAAATGCCCTCACAGGAAAGATCAGCGAAAGCGTGACACTCACATATATCACTCCTACTATTAAAATCATCGCGCCAAAGAAAACCAGCACAGGTGACATGGCACCCAGCACGACTACCGGAATGATGGCGACCACATAAACGGCAACGAAGAGTAGACCCAGCAGCAGCATGGTTGACAAATACATGCCTAATGTATCGCGCACGCGCCCCCACACATCATTTACTTCAATCACGTTCGTCTTGCGCTCTGCATAAAGCACCATGTAATTATTAGTGGTAGAAATTACCGCAGCATAACTAATAACAAAGAATACCATCATGGCAACTACTTGCGCCCAAAAGCTGGCCGTGAGAAAATAATTTTCTAATGCTTCCGGGTTGGTGGCACTGCCCATTACCAACTTGATGAAATCTCCGAAGAATGAGCTGAGCAAAAGACTCGCCACCAAAATCGGAGGGCCTGCTATGTACAGCAACGCCCGCATCAGCGACTTGCCGTTTTGACGGGCGAAAGCAAACGTAGCGTTTAACTTGCTGCTAAAGTCGCGGGTCTTTTGAAACTCAATGAACTCTAAATTTTCCATGCTGTGTGCGATAGGGGTAGACAATGAAATAATAAATCATGAGCAGGGCCGACAAACCAATGATGAGTATTTTCAAACTCCAATGCATAAAGGCATAGCGTGTTATTACACTTTCAATGAAAGCCGCCAAGAGAAAAAACGGCACCAGGCCCATCACAATTTTTAGACCTTTTAACGCTCCCATCTTAAAGGACGCAAACCTAGAGTAGGTACCAGGAAACAACAAACTGTTGCCCATGACAAAACCAGCTCCAGCAGCAATGACAATGGAAGAAAGCTCGATGGTGCCGTGCAACATGATGACTGGAAACGCCTGCGACAACTGCTGTTCGCGATAAAAGAAAGTTATAAACGTGCCGATCATCAAGCCATTGTAGAATAAGAACAGGCCCGTGCCCAGCGATAGAAAAATGCCGAAGATAAATACCTTGAATGAAACCAAAATGTTGTTCCACGCAATCATGATAAACATAGACATCTCATCACTCATGGAGTACACACGGGTCGGGTTGCCGCTCTTTATATTTTCGAGTGTCATGTTCACGTAACCATCGCCCAGTATCAGTCGCACAAACGTATTGTCATACGCAGCCGACACACTTCCGATTATACCTGCGATCATAAAAATGATGAATGCATAGAGCATGGGCTTTCGAGCTTCGTAAAGCACGGCCGGCAATTCACTTTTCCAAAACGTGACAAACCGGTTGGTTTCCTCTTTTTTGTTTTTATAAATCTCCAGGTGGATTTTGCTGGCAAGGCTGTTGAGGTACTGCGTAGTACGACTGGTAGGGTATTGCGTACGCGCAAAACTCAGGTCATCGGTGATTTGAATAAACAATTCCGCGAGCCGGTCAGGCGAAGCTGATTGCGGATTCTGTACCACTTTCTCAAATTCTTCCCAGCGGGGCTTGTTTCGTTTAATGAAGGCTGATTCGCGCACGCCAGGAGTGTTTTGGTAAAGGTGGATTTTTAATAACTTGCCTCGCCAATTTCAATTCAAATAGGCTTAAATCTATGAAAAACCGCAAAAGCTTTTTTACTTCTTTATAGCTTTAAGTTTACTAATAGTAGCGTCTTGTGTGAAGGACCCCGCCCCCTTTTCGTCCGAAGCACTCGAGACTATCAATAACGAATCTGCATCAGATTCTCAGTCTAACGAAACAGATGACATGACCCTAACGGCCCTAACCAAGGCCGATGCTCCTGGAGGAAGAGTAGAGGTATTCACAGATGATCGCTTTAAGTGCGCCACACTAAAATTTGATACGGACAACACAAAGGCATCCGGAAAAGTTACTATTGATTTTGGCACAGGCTGCACTGATGCCAAAGGAAATATTCGCAAAGGTATTATTACGTTAAGTTGGAAAGATGGCCGCTGGTTTAATCCAGGCTCTACGGTGATAACTACATTTAAGGACTACAGCATTAATAAAGTAAGCTTCAGCAATGACGATGTGCGCACAGTGCGCAATATCAGCACTGCCGAATCACCATTGACATGGACGGTAGAGGCACGTCACAAACTTACCTGGCCAAATGGATCGACTGCTACTCGTGAAGCGCGCCACACCAGGCAGTGGGTGAGGGCCACAAGTCCTGAAAATGACAAGTACATTGTTAGTCAAACAGCCGGTGCAACTTCTGCTGCTTCAGGTGTAAATAGACACGGCAAGAATTTTAGCGCACAGATTACCACACCGCTTCAGTATTTCCGTTCCTGTGCCATTTCCAATAAAGTGTTCAAACCAGTGATTGGAGTCGTAGTGGTCACTTACAATACTAACAAAACGATCACGGTTGATTTTGGTGCAGGTGAATGTGACAATACGTTCACGGTATCTTCAGAAGGCAAGACTACCACCGTTCGTGCCAAGAATGACAGCAGCTCTGACTAATACCTGCTATCTACTTATCGAGCGCTTCTCAAATTATTTCTTCGCTACCTCTTCTACCTTGCGCCACACGCGGAACAAATTGTCAGAGCAGATTTTCTTGATGTCTGAATCGGTGTAGCCTCGTTTGAGCAGGGAATAAATCAGGTTAGGATATTTAGATGCGTCCTCCAGCCCTGTGGGTAATTGACCATCGACTCCGTCAAAATCAGAACCAAATCCCACATGGTCAATGCCAGCCAATTGTACAATGCGGTCAATGTGATTGGCCACCATCTCCACATCGGTCTTGAGTGAGGGGTTATCTTTTTCAAATTGTTCTATCACCGGTTTAGCGGCTGCATCATTGTAATTCAATCCTTGGGCGGCCAGCAATTCTCTCAGCTTTTTGCGATTGATGTTATTTTGATTCACCACGGCCGAGTCAAGAAAGGCGTTGTAGAAATTCACCATGATCACGCCACCGTGCTCACCCATTTTTTTGATCATATCATCGGTCATGTCGCGCTTCACAGTAGGGGCAAAGTAGCGGCAGGAAGAATGTGATGCGATACAGGGTGCCGTGCTGAGTTTCATCACCTGGTAGAAGGTGCTGTCATCCACATGCGAAATGTCTACCATCATTCCTACACGGTTCATTTCTTTCACCACGTCTCGTCCAAATGGACTTAACCCATTCCAGGTGTGGGTGGTATCTCCTGACGAATCACAAATCTGATTGTCTTTGCTGTGAGTCAACGTAACGTAGCGTATGCCGCGATCAAAAAAGTATTGTACGTTTTTAATATCATCGCCAATGGGGGCGCCATTCTCCATTCCCATAGGCAGCGATATTTTTCCAGCCTGAAAATTTTTCTCCACGTCTGCCACGGTGTTGGCTAGCGCAAAGTTATCCGGCAGGTTAGAGACAATGCCCGTCACCATGTTGATGAGCGAGTCGGCCAGCACTTTGCCTTTGTCTGGTTGCATCTGGTAGGATGAAGG
The DNA here is from genome assembly GCA_019751475.1 of Cyclobacteriaceae bacterium. Taxonomy (GTDB): domain Bacteria; phylum Bacteroidota; class Bacteroidia; order Cytophagales; family Cyclobacteriaceae; genus ELB16-189. The sequence continues at coordinate 1,242 of JAIENH010000425.1, read as the reverse complement.
AATGTAAATCGACATAAAGGGAGCATCCAATCCACCTTTTTTAGCGCGCTCGAAGTCGAAGTCACCCTGGTCAGTTTTGATAGGAATACCCATATACTCGCGCTCAATCCGGAAGTTTTTGATCTTCAGGCGATAGGGCAAGTCCACGTGGCCATCGGTGATGATGTAGCGGTGAGCCAACTCATCGGCATAGGCTTGCAGTTGTTCATCGGTCAATCGCTCGGCCGGCTTCTTTTCCGTGCAGGAAAAAAGAAGGAGGACCAGACAAGCGCCTATCGTAGAGAAAAGTTTCATAGGTTTGGGTTTTAAGTCACGAAAGATAAAAAAGTTCCGGCCTTTATGAAGTTGATTTTTGACTACGAGCGCTTGAATGAAAACTGGCTATTGCTATGCAGGTAAAAGTCCGCACGACACAAAACGTATTTATTCATTACCCCCTGGCCAGTGTGGGCGATCGCATTGCGGCTTATTTGATTGACTTGCTCGTGATCGCGGTGTTCGTCATTGCCATGGTGGCCCTGTTTATTTCTGCCCAGATCCAGGTGATGTGGTTGTGGATCGTGATGGTGGGTGCACCGATCCTGTTTTACCATTTGCTCTTTGAGATTTTTATGAATGGTCAAAGCCCTGGCAAGTATGCCATGAAAATAAAAGTGCTTCGGGTGGATGGCACACCGGCTACCGTGGGTAATTACACCTTGCGATGGATTTTTGCTTTTGTGGATATCCAAATCATGTCAGGACTCATTGCCGTGCTGACCATTGCTATTGGTGGTAAAGGTCAGCGACTGGGAGATATTGTCGCAGGCACCACGGTGGTTAAACTGGTAGATAAGGAAACCGTTAAAGCCTCGGAGGTATTTGTTCAGCCGGAGTCGCAATATGAGCCGACTTTTCCACAGGTAGTGCAATTGAATGAAAATGACATTGAACTCATTCAACGCGCGCTTGAAGTAAATCGTGATTCAGGCAACGCGCAACCCGTGATGGCCGTGACGGAAAAGATAAAAACCCTGCTGGGCATTCAGACAGATCTTCCTCCCGTGAAATTTTTGTACACCATCATTAAAGATTTCCAACACATCACTGCCCGATGAAAGAACAGGTGCCGACCATCAGTCCTTCGCAGTTGGCCCTGCGCAACGGTCAGGATAAGCCGGAGATATGGATCGCCTACCAAGGCTATGTATTTGATGTAACCTCGTCACGATTGTGGCGAGACGGCAAGCACTATGAGCATTG
>JAIENH010000314.1 GCA_019751475.1 Cyclobacteriaceae bacterium | reverse complement strand
ATATGTATGGGGGAATGTTTGGAAGATTAGCAGGTACTCTAGGATTTTTTGGAAGTATGCTCCCATCACTAGGTGATTTGGACGCTGTGAAGAATGGTAGTATGTCATTAGAGACTTACGGAAAGAAATACGGCACTTCTTACACTTCTAGCTCAGAGTGGGTTGTTGTTTCTGGGCTATATGGTTATAGCTATGCATCTGATGGATCGTTGTTGAATCTTGATCCAGTTTACGATGAGAAGATAACTTGGAATGCTACAACAAAGTGGGTTGGCACAGCAGCCGTTTATAATTGGGGGGTCAGAGAATTTTACTACAGCCCACAAGTAAGGTCATTGTCAGTGTACTACGGTCAACCCTATGATGTGCTTGTTTTTGCCAGTTCTCAAAGGAATTCTATTGTTTTAGAGACAAGGGCTCTAAGTACCCCTGACTACGCTGCTCTTTCAGAATGGCAAAAGCCAGCAAACTCTATGAAAATAAATCCAAATGGTAACTTCGCTAAACCTAATGCTACGGTCATGAATGGGATGAGATTTGTAGGGGCAGCTGGTGGTGTCATGATGGGATATGCTGCCTATCAGTCATATCAAAATGTTTCAAATGCTCAAAATAAAGGAGCTGCTCTGGTTCAAGAAGGTTTTTCTTGGGGAGGCGCTCTTGCCGGAGGATGGGCCGGAGCGAAATCAGGTGCCGCCTTAGGCGGTGCAGTAGGTTCCTTTTTTCCAGGTGTCGGAAACGCTGCAGGAGCTACAGTCGGTGGGTTTGTTGGAGGAATCGCTGGTAGTATCGCAGGAGGATGGTTTGGTACATCTCTCGGTTCAAAAGTTTCATCAAAATAAAACTATCAAAATGTTTAAAAATTTTCTAAAGAAAGAAGAATCTCCCTCTAAAGAAGAGATTGGAGAATATCTGAATTCTGGTAAGTATTTGAAAACCATTTTTAAGGATCCTAGATTGATGAATGGCCTAATTACTTTGGTGAGAAGTATTCATAACTATGGATTTAACTATACAACTATTACTGAAATTTCGGTAATTGGTCAGTTAGCTAAAGGTGATCTAGATATTGACGTTATGAAAAATGAGTTGACCTCAGGTAAATTTAGGAATAGTAGGTATCCTGCAAGGTTTGATGTCAATGATGACTACGTAAATCTATTCCAGATTACAATAGATTATGACAAATCATTTGCGGTGGCCGAGGCTGCTCCGGCTGATTATTTTAGGACACAGGTTGGGATAAAATGGATTGTTCCGCTTCCTAAAAGAATAGATGTCGATAAAATACCCAATACGTTTCTTGAGTTTTTAAAGTAAAGACTCATTTGGGCCGCACCAGGTTTCTCACAGCGATTGAATGGCAGCGCAAACGAGAAGCAAGGATTGGCCAGATCACTGGCGGTGGTGCCGGGAGACAAAGTAAACATAGAAGTGTATGCCAAGTACGTAGACCCGAACAGCAGCAACTGGAATGCTATGCTTACTACTTTGATGGGTCAGATCAATGCCGGTACAGCCGGAGTGGTGGTAGATGGTGCGGGGTATAGCACGAGCAGCTCTACGTTTCCGTATGGAGGATTGCTCAATACCACAGGAAGTTCGGGCACAGGGCCACGCGCATTCCTCAACTGGCTGATTTTTGACAAGAACTTTGTGTATAAAACGGGAGGCTTTGTGCGCATTACCGGGGCTGCAAGAGAAACAGGCACCGACATACCACACGAGCGACTGCAATCACCGGAGCTATCGATCATGGAGGCAGGCTATGTGTATATTTACCTGAGCAACGAAGAGACTACACCCGTGGAAGTGTACTTTGATGACTTTAAAGTAGCGCACACCAAATCACCGGTGGTGCAGAGCAACGATAATTTTGCTCATGGTATGGAGAACAGTTCACTCTCTTACCAACGAGAATCTTCCGTGAAGAATAACTTCTTGTACAATGCGGGTAGCGAGGTGCAGACAAGTATTGATGCAAACATATACGATATGCCTTACCGGGGCATGGATGTGAGTATTGGCAGGATGATGCAGGTAGACCCGATGGCGGATAACTTTTCTAGTTACAATCCATATAACTATTCATTCTCAAATCCGGTTGTATTTAATGATCCCTCAGGGGCTATACCTGCCCCAGACTCTCGAGTATCATTAATGGATGAGCTTAAATACAGAAATGATAACGGAGGATGTCCCGGATGTTTGGGATATGATGATCGGCCTGGCCGTATGGGTACAGGCGGCATGATGTTTGGCGGGCCAATGGCCGGATATGCTGAGCGCTCAGGCACGTACGGCACTGTAATGGAAAGCTTAGCACAGATAAATCAACTCACCGATGCCGCCAGAAGTGGTGATGCAGCAGCTTTGCAGGCTTATGGTATGAGGTATGGTATAACTACGACTGACCCATCAATTATTGGTGCTACTTTGAACTTCTATTTTGGAACTGATCACGGCAAAGTTATTGCCTCGACTAAGCTAAGCGTAGATGGTGGAGATCCGTATGTACAAAGAACTCAAAAATTTACTCGCGATGCAGGGAATGCTTATTTGAATGGGACTGAACAAAATAGGATCAACATACCATTTGCTGCCCGTTATATTATGGACTTAACCGTTTCAACGTACCGAATTGGATCCATAGATAGGAATGGCAACCTTATATTGGGATGGCGGAGTAAGGTTAGCGCTGTTTCGTTCGTAACCGCCAGCCCTGGGCAGATAAGTACTCTTGGCTATGCATCTTTGGTAGACAATGGTACAACATTGTTCACTTCGACACTTGGGCCGCCAACTAATTCGATAATACCAGTATATTCTGGTCAAAGTTCTTATGTTGGAGAAACATATTTTGATCTCCCAAATTCATTTGGAAATGTAGAGATAAATTTCAGCGGTAGGTGGAGAGTAATGATGGATGGAATGCCTCAAGTACCCGTGAGTATAAGTCAACCGGCAGGAATATCAGTAAGCCAGATTATTAAATTGAATTAGTTATGAAACAATCTATCATTCTTTGTTTGATGCCGGTTGTGATTTGGTCTTTTTGTGCGCGTCAATCAAAGCCCCAGACTAACGAAGATTGCAAAAAGTTAAATAGCAGAGGTGTTGATTCACTGCTATGGTATGGTGCAACTAAGAAAAAGTCTGCTCTTAACGCAGCATTGAACCTATTAAACGAAGCAATAAAATGTGATAGTAACCTAAGGATCGCCAAAATCAATAAGATTAGCGTCCTCGGTGAGTTAGGGCAATACCACGATGCACTTCAAATGATTGACAACTTAATCTTAGTTGATAAAGATTCTTCTTTACTTATATTGAAGTCAGCCTACTATGAAAAATTAAATGAGCGAGAATTATCAATTAAGACTTATAAAATAGCATATTCATACTTCTCATCTCAACTCAAAAAGCACCCTGAAAATGTGAATGCAATATATTGCAAACTTTTAACTCAATCGAAGGTTTTTGGGAAAGATAGTATCACGTCTGAAATCCAATACTATTTAAAGAAATATCCTAATGATGGTAATCTTAAGGCCTTATTGGAAGGTATTTAATGAGGATTAGTAGCAATCCAGATTGTCAGTAGTGCTCCAGATTATCTGTTTTTGGTTTTTGCGACTACCATAACCAAGTGAATGTGAAGGAGGCTGGCTATATTTTTGCCTGCCCGTCCGCAGCGTTTTCGCGAAGGCGGGTATACCTGAGTTACGAAGACCAGAGCAATAACTTTGTACAGTTTGATGATATGAAGGTTGTGCATACGAAGACGAACATTATACAAAGTTCCGAGTACTATGCATATGGGATGCAGACTGCGAGTAGCTGGACGAGGGAGAATGCAACTGGTAATCAGTTCCTCTATAATGGAGGCACAGAACTAAATTCCCTTACTAGCTTGTATGACTTGGAGTTTAGAAATTTTGATCCCGTACTTGGCCGCTTTCACCAGGTGGATCCATTAAGCAGCAAGTATTCTTCTCATACGCCCTATAATTATGTAGGCTCAAATCCAATTTCCCTTAATGATCCGTTTGGTGCTGAATGGGAGACAGGAAGAAACTACGGAACTCTTGGAGCAATGGAGAAAATATTTCCAAATACTTCAGCCGATGATTTTGTAAGAACAGCCCTTAATAGTCAATACGGAGGAACATGGGGAAGTAGTGGTGGATCGTGTTTGTTCTCTAGCAATGAACAGGCTTTCGTTTACGGGGTGGCTTATAATAACGATCATAATTCTTGGGCCAATACTGCTTATGGGAGTGAAGCAGGTTCAACATTTGCATTTTTGTGGATAATTGGAACTGGAGAAGTCCCTTTGAAAGCGACCGTTGATTTCCATTTAAATCAAGATTATCAAAACGCTCAACCTAATAATAACTTGATAGCGTCAAGGGAAAAGGCAATTATACTTGAGACGGATCGATGCCCAAGATGCGGCTTGTATTCTGATGGTCGTTGGGGTGGAGAGCCCCAATCGAATGGAATAATCTATGAGCCCACGTTTACAACAAGTTGGTTTCTTAGTCTTGGTTTCAAGACCTATTACAACAAAGACTTTACAAAATATATTTGGACTCCCTTAAACCCAAGGACAGACGAATCATATAAAGCCTCTTTTACATCTAGCAAGAGTGACAATATTGGTTGGAAAAATGGTTATTCTGATGGATTTGGATGGCCAGGGCCTGTTGATTATGGATTAGCTCCCAGTTCATTAGATGTAAGAATTGCAATAGGCTTTGTTGCGGGCATATCAGGGGTTACGGAAGCCGATTACTATGATGGGTATATCCTTGGATTTTTAAGTGGTCGTGAAGACAGCAATAATGATTATAGGAATTATCTTGAAAATTTAAAAATAAAATAAATATGGCTCGACTAAGACTGATATACATTTTTTCAATGATCCTGGCGATTGGGATTCTCAGGCTAATATACGTTGGGTCTTCGCTTCCTATTGGTAGTTTTCCGCTACGAGTTGGGCAGATGATAATATGGTTATTTATACTTGTCGGAATTTTACTAACGATAAACCGGAAGCTATTTGGTAAGAGGATTGCAGAAATATTGCTAATAGTGCAAGTATTAGTTGGCTTACTTAACCTATTAACAGCACAAGGTCAAACTTTTGTTGGGATAACTGTTAGGCTACTTATTGTAATATTTTATTCTTACGTGCTTTACTATTTAAATTCACGTGAGGTTAAGGATTATCTGAGAGCAACCAACAATACCAAGTAGTGCCACAACGCCATGCTTACCACGCTGGTGAATAACATCAACGGTAACGTAGGCGGCATAGTAGCCGATGGTGCCGGCTACGCTACGAGTACGTCAACCTTTCCGGGCACCTACCCTGGGTTGGTGAGTAAGACAGACAATGGTGGGCCGAAGGCCTACCTCAACTGGTTGGTGTTCAATAAAGACTTTGTGTTTTTGAGCGGGGGCTTCCGTCAGTTGAGTAGCACAGCCCGCGAAGCAGGAACAAATGTGCCACATGAGTTACTTCAATCACCGGCTATCAGCATCACCCAGCCGGGCTATGTCTACATTTATTTAAGCAATGAAAACCCCACGCAGGTAGATGTGTACTTCGATGACTTTAAAGTGGTGCATACCAAGAGCCCTGTCATACAGAGTAATGATAATTTTGCTCACGGCATGGACAACAGTGCGTTGAGTTATCAACGAGAGAACAGCACCAAGAATAATTTTCTCTACAATGCAGGCAGCGAGGTGCAGAGCAGCATCGATCAAAATATTTACGACATGCCTTATAGGGGATTGGATGTGAGCATAGGCAGGATGATGCAGGTGGATCCCTTAGCCGACAAATACGCAAGTCACTCTACCTACAACTACGCCTTCAATGATCCAGTATTCTGGAATGACCCGATGGGAAACGAACCCCCAGAAAAAAAGAATAGGGTAAGAGAAGAAGAGGAGCAAAGAATTATCGATCGCATGTTCGAGAATAACCGAAGAATGTATGGTGTGATTGGTGATGATGACTTGAATGGTTCTGGAGGATGGGGCCGTGCATTTGAGAAAATTGGTCCGGGTAATAGCTTTTTTGATAATAGCGTCTTTTTTACAACACCCTTAGGCGACAGAGTATCCGCTCAAGAAGTTCTTTCAGAAACCAATCCAAATCAAAATTCGCTTTGGAGGTCGCTCGCAATAGATGCTCTTACAAATTCAAAAAACAAAAACGAAAGCATGCCTGGCGCTGATTTAATAAAGGAGTATGAGGCGAACTATACGCGAGCTTGGGCTGCTCAATTTGTAGGGCAGGCCCTGTTGGAGAACGGAGTCGGTGGAAATATCATTAAATCAATTCGAAATGAGGTCGCAGACATAACTAATCCAGACAAAAAAGTGGATGTAGCGCGAGCTAATCAAATTATGAATTTGGCGACCCAAATGGTCAAAACTGCTTTATCCTTTGTTAAGAACTCTAAATATGCAGCGCCATATCTTAGTGCAGTTGGAGCAGGATTGATTCTAGATGGAGAGCTCTTAAAGATTAAAAATGACAATTTTGTAGGACCTAAAATAATGAGAGTTAATCCCGACTATTATAACTCAAATATCCAGCGAATCTATCCAATTAGAGGAGGAGGTGGAGGAGCAAGTTATGTTGGTGGACCTAACGGATGGTAATAAAGTGAAACTATGAAAACAAAGATTGGCATCATTGGGATAGTATTAGTCTTTATGTCGGTATTGGCATCGTGCCAAAAACGACTTGAGCTAAGTGATGATAGAATATTTGATAGTGCTGGTTTGTTAAAAAAAGATGAACAAGATAAAATACTTGTTCTCATACAAGCGCTAGAGAAAAAAATAGGCTCACAATTAGCTATTGTGATTATTGACACACTCAACGGAAAGAAGCTTGAAACATACTCATTAAAAACTTTTCAGGAACTAGAATTAGGAAGAGATAAATACAAAGACGGTGTACTAGTTACAGTAGTTAACAAAGAGCATAAAATCAGAATAGAAGTGGGCTATGGACTTGAAAGAATTATTAAAGATGAAATTGCTGCTCAAATAATCAGGGAGATAATGGTTCCTAAATTCCGCGATCAGAAATATTATGAGGGCATTTATGCTGCAGTAGATGAAACTGAACTACCTTCGGCTAAAAGCCGAAGGGTTTAGTATCGGCTAAAGCCGACTGAAGCAATGCACATAGACTCGGAAATCATTCGGGAGAAAATCGCTGAGTCATCTAGTGTTCGCTTCATACAAAATTATTAAACTAAAGTCTTCGCCTAAAGGCGAGGGATTTTCCCCCAGATACAGACATTAAAAAACTCATTGAAGGGAACAGACAGCTAGTTGGTCAAATGCCTTGATCTTTAGAGTATGATTGTATTGCCTCCATTATTTTTTGTTCTTTGATTGTGTTATTTATCGAAAAAGCGACAGTTTTTTTTCTTCCTGTTTTGTCAAGATACTCAATTTCGTAATTTTTATTGAAGACCGTGTAGGCTTCACCAGTCGCAACAGTATCGTAGTCGAATGATTGGGTTGAAGCAATCTTGATTATTTTCGTCAAATCTATTAAGTGTGAGCTCGAAAATAGATTTAAAGAGATAAGGGTTAATTAACTTCTATCAAGTTTAATAATCCAAGATTTAGCTATAGTGAAAAAATATAAAAAGAATGACGAGGCTATTATTATCCAAATATTGATGGACAATGCAAAGTATGCAACGATTAGACCTATTAAACCAATCGAAAAGAGTGTTAAATCAATTACTGGAAAATAGCTAATCTTGCTTTGAAGGTTCATGTTAATGAGACTGGTCTTGAATAGAAATTGTGTTGGCTACTAGGTATACTAAGTATAAAAGCAAAGTGGGCTCAAACAAACTATCATCAATTTACTAATTCAGTGGCATTCTGCAAGGTCATATTT
>JAIENH010000114.1 GCA_019751475.1 Cyclobacteriaceae bacterium | reverse complement strand
GTTTCTTGTCGGGCACAAGATTCAGCACGCAATTGCTCACCACCACATCAGCCGTATTTCCGGCCAACGGCATATTCTCAATATCACCTTGACGGAATTCCACATTTGTGAAATTTAACTTCTTCGCATTCGAGCGCGCCTTCTCAATCATTTTGTCGGTAAAGTCGATGCCGATTACTTTTCCTTTTTCACCTACAATCGAGCGTGCTACAAACGCATCGTTGCCGGCACCTGAGCCCAAATCAACAACCGTATCACCCTCTTTGATTTGTGCAAATTCAGTGGGCAATCCACAGCCCAAGCCTAAATCAGCATCTGCCATATAGCCATCAAGCTTGGTGTAATCATCCGCCATCACCGTATAGTCTACGGTAGAGCAGCCGCATGTTGCCCCGCAGCAACTCGATTCATTTTCTGTTTTGCTTTGCTCGGCAATCTGGCCATACTTTTCTTTTACCAGTTGCTTAAGTTCTTCGTTCGTTTGCATAATATTTTGTTTTAAGTGTTTTCTAGTTGCCATTTGCTTATTTATCCTCCGAAACTTCAGTGAAGGAGGGCTTGCTCTTGTTTCTATCGTAATATTGCGATGAGTTTGGTCAAAAAAATAGTTCAGCAGCAATCAGTGCCTTCGTAGCTCTCCAGTAAATCAACCAGCGTTTTCTTGGCCTTGCTCCACGATTTTTCATCAATGCAGTAACACACGCTCGGGCCTTCGATGTTTCCCTTTATCCAACCTGCTTTTTTCAATTCACTCAAATGCTGCGACACGGTTGACTGTGACAAGGGTAATTCATCTACAATGTCGCCACACACGCACGACTTGGTTTTAATCAAGTGCTGCAAGATAGCGATGCGCGCGGGGTGCCCCAGGGCTTTCGCCAGCGCGGCCACCTCGTTCTGCGTTTTGGTAAATTCTTCGGTCTTGGTAAGTCCCATACGCTATTAATCGTAATATTACGATTAATGTTTCAATCTTTGCAAAGGATTTTTGAATTTTTTAATCCTGAACAGTTCAATACGGTTTTTTCCGGGGATTTTGCCGTGTATCAAAAAGGCACAAAATCTCAATGCGGCTTTTTTTGACTCTATAAAAAATGAGATTATGCGGAATTAGTTGAATACTTTTGATATCAACTTTCTTGTTTGATTGCCTTCCAATTGACGGGTATTTTGCGATAAGTCCTATTCGCTCTTCAATCTTTTCTAAGAAAAGAAAAGCAGTCTTTGATGAAAAATTTTTGACGAGATATTGATAGACACGATGAGTGTGATTCCGAAATCGCTTCGTAACTACTATCTCTTTTTCCATTCATTGAGCTCCTTCTTGAAATCCGTCCAATTAATCACTTGGTCATTGTCTGCCTCCGAAATGGCTACCTCCAATTCACTCAATTGATCTACACTAAGGCTATCCAGTACTTCTTTCTTTGAGGAATAGAATGTCACATCCTCCATCACCTGATTAAGTGTCTTTTCATCGTGAATGGAATCAACTAATTCGTGAATCCTGTCTTTAACGGAATTATTCATAATATTTCCTGACCTTAACAAAATTAGCATTTTTTGCTAATCCTCCGGCTGAGTCTTCTGCATTCTATTTTAAATCACAACTTAGTGGCAAGTTTTCGATGTGATTGTCTTAATTAGGAATTGAGCGAAAGCAAATATTCCGCATAAAAAACCACCTTTTGAGGCAACCAAAGACTTTATCCTAAGAAAAAATAAAGCTTTTCCAACTTCCAAGGCATCGTATGGGTCTATAGATTGAATCTAACTCTATGAATATGTATCTGCGCATTTTATCGCTTCTCGTTATCATCTGCTTTGGCTGCGGATCAAATGATAAAAACCTTATACCCGAACGTGAGGTGCAAGAATGCGGTGTAAGCAACCCAGCCGAGAATTTACCATGGCTGAAAGATGAAATCGAAAAAAACGGCTATAAGAACCCATCTTCATATTGGGACATCTACATATCCGCCTCAGAATACAAAGGCCAGACGGTATTCTTTACCACTGTGTGCTGCCCCACCTGTAGTATGTTACCTCCTGAAGTGAAGGATTGTCAAGGCAAAAGCCTTGGCCGGCTTGGAACTGATGTACTTAATTCAGATTTACAAAACCAACGAATTGTCTGGCAGAAGAATAACGGAGTTTGTCAAGGATGACAGTTGCTATCAGAAATTAGGCGACAGCAAGTACTTCGCATAAAAATCGTCTATTACTTGAACGGCATCTTCGGGTGTGTCCACAATGCTGAACAAGTCCAAGTCTTCAGGTGAAATCATTTTTTCAGTGACCAACACTTTCTTGATCCAGTCAATCATGCCTGCCCAGAATTTTTTGCCTACCAGCACAATAGGGAAACGGCCAATCTTTTTGGTTTGAATTAAGGTTAACGCCTCGCTCAATTCATCAATGGTACCGAAACCGCCCGGCATCACAATAAAGCCTTGCGAGTATTTCACAAACATCACCTTGCGCACAAAAAAGTAATCGAAGGTAATCAGTTTGTCAGGGTCGATGTAAGGATTTCCTTTTTGTTCGTGAGGTAAAAAAATATTTAAGCCCACCGATTTTCCACCGGCACGGTTCGCGCCCTTGTTACCTGCTTCCATAATACCCGGGCCGCCCCCCGTTACCACGCCATAGCCTTGTTGCACCAGTTGATAGGCAATCTCTTCAGCCATCTTATAATAGGGATTGTTCGGCTTGATGCGCGCTGATCCGAAAATAGTCACACAAGGCCCGATCTTGGCAAGCTTCTCAAATCCCTCTACGAACTCACTCATCACCTTAAAGATCACCCATGAGTCAGAGCTCTTGATCTCCGCCCAGTCTTTGTCTTTAAATGCTTTGCGGATACGATGTTCTTCTTCCAGTGCCTGCTTGATCAGCTCATCTCCATTCTTCTTTTTCTTTGCCATACATTGCGTTTCTTAAAAATATCAGGCCGAAGATAGGGAAACCTTCGAAATCGAGTAATCATAAATGCTACTGTCAGCGTTTGAAAAGATCGTTCAATGCCTCTACCTCGTCTGTGAATTGAAAATTGAAACCTGCCTGTTGGAACTTTTGTGAAGATACGTTGCTGCCGTTTACTACTATGTCAGCCATCTCTCCCACGATAAGTCGGAGTATAAAAGCAGGAATGTTAGGAAAGAGCAGTGGTCGGTTTAACACCGTTGCAATCGCCTTTGTCATCTGCTGGTTCGTAATGGCTTTTATGCCTACACCATTGTACACACCGGTTATCTGCCGATCTTCCACTGCTTTGATAAACATCCTGCACAAGTCATCGATGTGTATCCAGCTTAGCAGTTGATTGCCAGTGCCGAGCGGAGCACCTACCCCCCACCGGATCGGTCGCGCCATTTCTTTTAAGGCACCACCTTTGTCACTTAACACAATCCCAATACGGATTTTTGCTACACGTATGCCAAGCTCTGCAATTTTATCAACCTCTTTTTCCCACTGCACTACCACATTGGCCAGGTAGTCGGTGCCGGGCCTACTCTCTTCCGTAAAAAGCTGATCACTCAAACCAAAACCATAATAACCAATGGCTGATGCTGAGACGACCGCCTTCACTGAATTAGGAATGTTCTTCAGGGTTTTGCACAAAAGTGCTGACGACTTCGTGCGACTCTCCAGTATCACCTTCTTGCGTTTGGTTGTCCATCGCTCGTCCGCTACACCGGCACCTGCCAAATGCACAATGGCATCTATTCCGCGCAGTGCCTCAATCTCCATCACACCATGTTCCACATTCCAGAGAAAAGAAGGTACCGGGCCCGCCCGCTTGCTCCTGCCCACATGGGCTACGCGGTGTCCTTTCTCCAAGAGTATTTCCGCGAGGCGCGTACCCACTAAGCCGGTCGCCCCGGTGATCAAAACATTTGCCAAGTGACTATTTTTTAAATGATCTTTACACCCAAGTTAACCAATGAATTATGAAAAAGTTTGCATTCTTTCTCTGTCTTTGTTTTTCACTGAACTGCGTTGCTCAAAAGGTTACCGTAAGCAAGAAAAGTGAAAAGGTAAAAGGTGGAAACAAAGAAGGCTTTGCTACAGAGTTGGATGGAAAAAAAGAAGAGGTAGCGGTTGCCTGGGGCAAATATGTGAAAGAGCTTGGCAAGATTAAATCAGGTGATGCCTACCAGTATGTAGAAAGCCCGGTGCTGGGTGGCACCGTTTACACTACAGGTATTGTGTATCTCACATCTAGGGGCAACGAAGAAAAAGGCACCGTGTGGGCGGGAATAGACGCTGCCGAGTGGACAGTGAACGACATCAAAATCACGGAAGGGCAACTCGAGAAATTTGTCTATCAATTTGGAATAAAATTTTATCGCGATAAAATACAAGCTCAAATAGATGAAGCCCAGCGCGCACTCGATGCAGTGATACGCCAACAACAACGACTGGTAACAGAAAACAAAAATCTGAATAACAAACTTGTCAACAACGGGCAAGAGAAACTACGGCTGGAGAAAGCACTGGAAGCCAACAAACTGGAGAACCTGGTGCTGCTACAAAAAATAGAAAACAACAAAAAAGCGCAAGATTCTGTGAGCAATACAACTGTTCCTATCAAGAAGGCCATCGACTTTCACACCGAACGGTTGAGGAAGGTGAATTGAAATACGATGCTATTGAACCGAATTGATCCCTGGCTTTAAACGCCATTCAAACGTTGTGGAGTCATAGTAAGAAATCTCATTGGGCCACTGCACGTAAGAAGGCATCAATAAGTATTGTTCAATGGTACCTTTTACCATTTCATCAAACAGAAAAGAGCATCGGCCTTTAACATCGGCCTCCGGAAGCATAGGTGTTACAAATACTTCTCTAAAATCGTACAATGAAAATTTGTCGTCTACTTTAAAATATCCTCCCACACCTCGTTTCTCGGTAGGATGGGGAGCCGGTCGAATTAGATAAAAGTAATGAGTACCATCTGGGGCTTTGTACAACTTTTCCAGCGTGAAAAATCGGGTCTTTGATGAGTAGAAAGACGAGTGCTCTGGCTTAAACCGGTCTTTCATAGAAGTGAGCGGTGGTGCTTCAAAAATATAGGTTACTATTTGGGTGAGAAGTAAATCTTGCCGTTGAGCATCGTAATACCTGGCCGGGTCATACTGGTTTTTATTCCCACACCCGCTTATAGCAACTAAAAGAATTAATAAAATGCGATTCATTCGGGTATAAAACTGAACTACCTTCGGCTAAAAGCCGAAGGGTTTAGTATCGGCTAAAGCCGACTGAAGCAATGCACATAGACTCGGAAATCATTCGGGAGAAAATCGCTGAGTCATCTAGTGTTCGCTTCATACAAAATTATTAAACTAAAGTCTTCGCCTAAAGGCGAGGGATTTTCCCCCAGATACAGACATTAAAAAGACCGGAGCAAATTGCTCCGGTCTTTTTTATTAGAAATCTTATTGGCAAAAATTATTTAGAATAATCAGTGATCTGAGGATTCCAATTCGTCCATCCAAGCGTCCAATCGGTTGTACCAAATGCACCACGATACGTCACTGGACTAAAACCATTGAATCCTGTGAAAGAAGCGCCTGACAACAAAGGCGAACCGGCAGCAGGCAATAATGTAGGAGTTCCTGCCAATGGCTCGAATATGTTACCATTAATACCCGCATCATTCCATTTTGACAAAATGGTATTCCCATTGGCAGTTGAAACGAACCAAGGCAATGAATTTTGGCCGCTAATCTGCTGCTCGGTAATGGTGAAGACACCATTTTGGAAAGGATTAGAACCTGATGCAATGTTTCCGGCTGAAATCATCCTTCCGCGAGGAGGCGCTGCAAAATTAGCATCTGGTGAGAAAGGAATACCTGATACTGTACGCTCATCAGATGTAGATGCAGCTCCAAATCCATTTCCTCCCCATCCCTGCACACCTGCCAATATATTATTTCTCAATGCCAAGTCGCCACTGGCAGCATTTTGTACAGCATTTGTAACCGAACCGGCTGTTCCATCAATATAAATTCCGGTAGGATATCCTGTGATAATTGAGTTAATAATGTCTTGCTTTACATTTCTTCTCAAGTGAGCGCCATTTTGAAATTGTACACCGATTGTAGTACCGCTGGTAGCTTTGGGGCCAATGATGGTCATATTAGAAAACTGGGCTGTCGTCCATGGTTGGTTGTTGGAACCTGCACCATCGTTATCCGCTTCAAATCCATTTGAGCCGGATTGATCGGAAATAAGCGCGTCACGGATACCAAGACCAAACTGCACGCGACCGCTAAATCCATTGTCGGTATCAAAATCATCGTCAATTCCCTTGTAGGCGATAAGGTTTGTGCAATTCACTGTTCCACCAAACCACTCAAAAGAGTCATCGTTAGCATATGTAACCTGCACATTCGAAATGGTTGTTCCTGCTCCTACGCTTCCTAACGTCAATCCGTTGATCTCCTGGTTAGGATTGATCGGAAAACCTGCGAACTCAATGCGAACGAAGTTCAACGTGCCAGAGTTATCATTAGCATCAGCTGAAGTGCCACCGCCATGATAGCCACCGTAACCACCTTCCAATTCACCTATACCTGTTCCAAGCGTTCCTGCAATATTATTTGATGATCTTCCACAAATCACAAGTCCACCCCAGTCGCCACCTTTCTTAGTACCAGGAGCTTTCTCTGAAGTAAATACAATTGGTTTAGCAGCTGTTCCGTTTGCAATAATTTGGCTGCCGCGCGAAATAATAAGCGAACCCACAGGTGAACTTGTTTCACCCATTATAACTGTTCCAGCTTCAATGGTAAGTGTTGCAGTAGCGCCAACAACAGGAGAAGTAGCACCAGCAGGTATTACATCCGATCCAACATAGACAAATCCATTGATCTTCCAGATCTTATCGGCTGTCCAGGTAGTACTTGCAGTAATTCTTCCAGACACTTCCTGAATTGGTTTATTAGGAATTGGGTTTACCGTTACAGCAAAAACAGCCACTTGTGATTGCTGATTCTTTCTGTCTGTTGCCTGAAATGTAAAGATGTAAGTAGACCCCACCACAGCCGTAGCTGGAATTGTATAGCTAAAATCGTAACTAAAAGAGGCTTGTCCTGCCAGATCAACAACAGGGATAGTGGTGTCGGCAGATCCGTTATTTAAAATTGTTAAGCTTTGCCCCCCTTCAGGAGAATCTACCGTTAATGTAGCCGTTACCTTTTGTCCAGGTGAACCAGATGCGGTATTAGCACTTAGTGTAAGCGTTGGTGCAGGTTTGTTGGTCTCCGTCTTTTTACAAGAATTCATTGTAAGGGTCATTCCAATAAGGAAAAGTGGAATCAACCCTAAAAATAAGTTTCGTTTAATCTGTTGGTTTTTTTTCATCGCTTCTATTGTTTGTAATAGTTGCGCAAACCTATCGCTCTAGTATTACCAAAATGTTACCTGTAACCGAAGATTACTTTACCAAATGCCCGCAAAGTATGGAATATTAAAAGCGATAGCTGAAACCAATTGAAAACACCTGGCCTGGCTTGAAGGACTGGATCACCTGATCATTATCACGCTCAAACTTGCCATCCTGATTTCCGTCTTGTAAGATTAAGAACGGGTTATTAAGAATGTCGGTAATTCCACCTTTCAACATAAAGCGCTCGTTAAGTCTTTTGGTGAAAACAAGATCCAAAACATTGCGTGGCATAATGTAGAGGTCCGGATAGTCCTGGAAGCCAACGAACAAAATGTTTCTACCAACAACATTGTACAACATATTCACTTGCAAACCATTGTCTTCGTTATTGTAGAATAATCCCGCATTGACTACGTATGGAGCTTGGCCCTGCAGAGGTCTTTTGTCGTTTTGGCCAGCCGCAATAGCAGCTGGTAGGGTTATTTCACTTCGAATCAACGATCCGTTTAAAAGAATCCCCATGTTATTC
>JAIENH010000440.1 GCA_019751475.1 Cyclobacteriaceae bacterium | reverse complement strand
CACCAAATGTTTTTCTAAAACCAATCTTGGCGTTTAATAAATTAGTGCTCGTGGCCACGTTGAGCCCATCGGGCGTGAAGGGCATGACATCACGGAACATGTACATCGCATTGGCATACAACCCGCTGCTTGACACAAAATCACTTCCCACATTTACCACATACTTCGGCACACCGGCCACAGCATTTCCTGAAAAATCGGAAACCGGCACGGTAGCATTGTTATTAAAAGTGAGGCCATCGTACCTAAAATCTGAGTACGTCATGTTTGCAAATGGGCGCACCATTTTTATAAACCCTGTCTCAGACTGAATGGCCGTGTACTTTAACAGCAACTCAAACCCGTTGTTGTTTTGTCCACCTGCATTTACAACATAGCTGTATAGTGTAGCGGTACCCGCTGCATTTGGCACACCGAGTAGTGTCATCTTGTTTGAGTAGGTAGTGCGGAAGTAAGCGGCTTCGTAGTAAAGCTTATCATTCAACAACGTGCCTTTAGAACCGATTTCAAATTGTTGTCCCATCTCCGGCACTAAGTTGGTATTGACGAATCCGCCCAGCGGCACATAAATATTAGAGGCCACTGGTGCACGATAGCCCTGACTAAAGGAAACGTGTGCTGACACCTGCCTGCTGAATATTTTGTTGATAGCAAGATTAGGCGAAACCAGGTTGTTATAGTCGGTGGCGTAGCGCGTGGGTACTGTATTCGTAGGCGTGTTGTTGGCAGGTACGTATAGTTTGTCTATCAACACAATATTCATAGAGCTTGACCCAAGCCCGGCCGTAAACGACAAATCATTCGGCAACGAAAGTGTCCATTGTGTAAAGAGTAAATACGTGCCTGCAACCGTACTTTGATTGCTGCGAATGGCGCCAATAATATTGTCACCGTTTGGATCAGCATTGTTAACTACCATGGGGTAGCCGATAACCTGCGCATATTGACGCTGCGCTTCAATACCGGTGATGCCCGAAAGTTTTACCGAAGAACCCAGATCAAAACGCGTATCAAACACGGATCGGAAGCCTGCATTGAAAGGTGCTTTGTCCGTCCAACCGCCTGCTGAACTCACGTTGCTGTTCAGGCCCGTGCCAAATACAGAAGTTGTGTTTGAAAAATTCTTTGAGAACTGGTAATTATGACTGATGCCCGCACGCATGCTGATGACGTTAGTGTGTGCGTTGTTTTTGATGTAGGCTGGATTTCCGCTATAGTCGAATGTGCTGTACTGATCCGCAGTAAGTTCACCGTTGCGCTCATCGTAACTATCGCTGTAGCCAAGATACGTAGTAAGGGATTGCTTGTCATTTAACTGAAACTCACCCATGACATTTACAAAATCCTTGCGCGACTTTGTATGAGGCATAAAGCCGTCAAAGTTTTGCTTACCATAGTTGATGAGGATAGAAGAACGCTCCGTACTGACTTGCACATGCGTGGTGAAGCGATTGAGTCCATAGCTGCCGAACATCACATCCTGACCTACGGAGGTTTTTCCTTTTTGTGGTTTCATTGTCTGAAGATTCACCACACCAGCAATGGCCAATCCGTACAGTGTACCTGAAGGCCCTTTCACCACCTCCACGTTTCCGATCGAGCCAAAGTCAATATCATCCATAAGCGTGATACCTTCTGCATCCGTGATGGGAATACCGTTGAGGTACGCCTTGATACCAAGCTGATCAAAGTTGTTGTTCACTCCCCTGTTTCCAGGGCCACCGCCACCGTAGCCGCGAATATTAAATTGCTGTCCGGCAGAAACTGTTCTGCGTTGCATAAACACGCCAGGAATATTAGCGTTGATGGCATCATCTAAAAACAAACCTGTGCCTCGCTTGATCTCCACCTGGCCCAACTTGCTGATCGATACAGGTTGCGAAAGCATTGAGTGATCGATTGCAGAGGTAGCCGTAGCTGTAATCTCTACCTCGCCCAGTGTTTGGTTGGTAGCAACTAATGAGACCGAAACTGCTGATGAGCAATCCGTAATAGAACGTGTGACGGTCTGATATCCTACGTATGAGATGATGATCTCCATAGCTCCTGAACATTCGAGTGAGAATTCACCGTCTTTGTCGGTAATGGTGCCGCCCTTGCCGGTCACTTGTATGTTGGCGCCCACGAGGGGCGAATTACTCGCGTCTGTCACCTTGCCTCGCAATAGCGATTGTGCCTGAAGGCTACATGAAAGAATCGTAATAAATAGAAATAGATAAACTTTTTTCATTTTAATATTGATTAATGGTTTTGCAGAACGGCATGTCCTGCTTAAAAAACGGTATTCGCCCTATGCGAAAAACCGTTAGCAATCTTGATCAGAGATCCGATTGTTTTTATAAAGAGTAAGCTATGATGGAACTATGCTCGCGGTGGGGGCGAGTCAATGGGATAGGAAAGTGTATTGTAGGAATTGACGTATGGCTTCTCTGGTAAAGCAATCACAGTAGAGCAAAAGTGAAAATTGCCTTGTGTTGGAATAAAAACCAGTGACAGAAAACTAAGCAACGAAGAAGGAACAGGTTTTTTGTCCGAGCCGGCCGTCTCTGCCACTTTGTTCATCAGCGCCAACAGATCGTCTTCATCGGCATCGTGCTTGCAATATATTTTGACTACCGAGTCGGTCTTTTCAATCCGTGCGATGTCGTACATGCGGTTGTTCCACTGCATTTCCATTTCCTCTTCCCAGGCTGGTTGAAAGTCCGCGCGATCAACTTCAATCAAGTCGAGCTGATCGGTTGGTAATAATGAAAGCTCGTACCGCTTCTGCTGGCGTATCTCCATCATGCGCAGGGTGAAATAGACATAAAAGCCCACCACGTGCACGGCTAATTCCAACAAAAGCGAAAGTGAGAGGGCTTTTTTCATTTTGCCATAAAAGTAACAAAAAGCACATGTTGTGGAACAGAAATTACAGGAGCGCGAGTCACCTTGTTTGAGTTGAAAAGTTGACCGATATTAGAGATTATTAATGACTAGGGCCATGTCAACTACAGAGCTAAAACTTGAAATAATCAATAGAATAGCAACTATTGAAGATGAAATGGTGCTTGAAGAAATTTATAAATTGGTTGATCTGGAATCAAGAACGGACACTGTGTACAAATTAACAGATGAAGAACGCACTGCCATTACCATTGGACTAAATGACATCAAAGACGGTCGCGTATATTCATCAGAAGCGGCTGAGCACATGATTAAAGAATGGCTAAAAAGGTAGAATAGAGCCTTACCTCTTCACTACCCGAGGTCTGATCCGCACGGACCGAACTCAATTCACACCCCGCTCAAATATCCAAACGAACTGTTTAGTGTGGTCTTCGGATCAGGGGTGAGGTCGCGCTCCAAAAAGAAATGCTGCACACCTGATTTTTCGGCTGTGGCAATCATCTCTTTCAGGTTAAACACTCCCGTACCCGGATCAGTCATCTTGGGGAACAAGGCAATCCATTGGTCGGAGCTGCCACCATCGCCCGCAAAGCGCACCGGTTCTTTAGCATCTTTGATATGCATAAGCTTGTAGCGATCCGGATATTTTTTAAAGTACTCCACGGGTTCACCGCCTCCTGCCTTCATCCAAAAAATATCCAACTCAAAAGCCACATAGCGCTTGTCTGTTTCCGTCAATAAAACATCCATCGGCACCATGCCATCCTTCAAGGCATGTTCATAGCCATGATTGTGATACGTGAATGTGATACCGTACTTGGACATTTTTTCTCCCAGCATTGAAAACTCCGCAGCCAGCTTTTTGTAGTCGCTGAGAGTAGCACGCTCGACTGGATTTTGAAGAGCCGGTATCGCCACGTACTTCACACCCAATCCCACAAGTGCTTCCATAGCAGGGCCCATGTTTTGTCGTAAAGTGGGCAAATCCAAATGCACCGATGGAGAACGCAGGCCCAAGTCGGACATCATGCTCTTTACTTCCGCCAATGAATAGCCATAAAACGCATTTTGCTTGATGCCCAACTGTGCAGCAATACCTTTCCAGCCTTCGATGGTTTGTGGAGCACTAAAATCATACGGCCCAAAAAACTCTACCTCCTTGTATCCAATTTTGCTCAGCAACTGCAACGTGCCTTTGAAATCATTGGCCGCCATCTGTGGAATGGTGAAAAGCTGAACACCCAACGATCGCTTTTCGGCAAAAGCCTGGGTGATCGATGGAGAGACAGTCAAGGCAGCTAACGAAGCACCTGCCAGTTGCGTAAACTTTCTTCGGGTGATCATGATGCGTTGTGATTAGAATTCGTTGATTCAGGATTGTAGTGGAATTCAATTTACGAATTATTCGACAATGAGTCTGCATCTTCATTTTTTCCCATTCCTCGGTCTGCGTCCTCACAGATCGAGCCAAGTCATATTAAATTATGATGGTTTGTGCGGACACAAACCATGGAAGAAGAAGGAAATGATACTACTGCACCCTGCTTTGAATATGTTGCACAATTGCTTTGGCATGCACGCGTGAGTTTTCGATAAACCATTTGTTGGTCTTCAGCCCTCCGCACACCACACCTGCGAGATACAGCCCCGGCACATTCGACTCCATCGTTTGTTCATTGTACACTGGTGTATGGTCAGGGTCATCTTGAAAAGTGATGCCGCAGGCCGACATGAATTGAAAAGGTGGTTGATAGCCCGTCATGGCCAACACATAGTCATTCTCAATTGTCATCTCTCCTTCGGGAGTGGCGAATGTAACGGCTCGCGGAGTAATGGACTTGATATGAGAATTAAAAAATGCTTTGATCGATCCTTCTTTGATTCTGTTTTCGATATCCGGACGCACCCAATACTTAACACTTAGTATGGACGACTCACGGATGATCATGGTGACTTCGGCTCCTTTGCGCCAGGTTTCGAGTGCTACATCTACGGCTGAATTTCCCGACCCGACA
Organism: Cyclobacteriaceae bacterium; assembly: GCA_019751475.1. Taxonomy (GTDB): domain Bacteria; phylum Bacteroidota; class Bacteroidia; order Cytophagales; family Cyclobacteriaceae; genus ELB16-189. Next base: position 2,955 of record JAIENH010000440.1, on the reverse strand, counting down.
ATCACAATCTTCTGAAGAAAGTACGGGTGTGGCTCATCGTAGTAGTGTTTTACTTTTGGTAGTTCTTCCCCAGGCACATTCAATAAATAAGGTTCATCATAAAAGCCCAAGGCCAGCACCACAAACTTTGACTGATACACCGCTTTAGATGTTGCAATCTCAAACGTCTGGCCGATCTTCTTCACGGAAGTGACTTCTTCATAAAGTCTCACCGATAAATTCCACGAGGTGCAGACCCTGCGATAGTATTCCAGCGCTTCCGCGCGATTGGGTTTAGCGCTGTGGGACACAAAAGGTACGTCACCGATCTCCAGCCGGTCGGACGTGGAGAAAAAAGTCATGTTCACGGGGTAGTGATACAATGAATTGACCAGGCAACCTTTCTCAACAATCACATAGGTAAGTCCGGCTTTCTTAGCTTCGATGGCACACGCCAACCCAATCGGTCCGGCACCGATGATGAGCAAATCAACTCCACCATTCATGCTCCTAAAGTAGCGCTTTGCGAATGAATTATTGGAAAGTAATTTCGAAGTCAACGGACATGATCTTGTTTACCTTGCACCTCAAACCACCGGCCTCATGATCAAACTGCTCGGCATACTGTACGATGAAAATTCATCTTTCCTCCGGGGCCCTGCCCTCGCGCCACCCGTCATCCGGCAGATGGATACCGATGGCTCGGCCAATGCCTTCAGCGAAAGCGGACTCGAAATTGCGCAAGGCAAAAATTATGTTGACCTGGGTGACCTTGCGTTTCCCGACCGGCAACCCGAAGCAGCATTTCATACGATCAAAAACAGGTTGCTGAGCGAACTGACAGGTGACGACAAAATCATCTGCCTCGGTGGCGACCACTCTATTTCCTATCCGCTCATCACCGCCACGGCAAAGCGATACCCCAACCTGCACGTGCTGCACTTCGATGCCCATGGCGATTTGTATGCCGAGTTCGATAGCAATCCCTATTCGCACGCTTCTCCGTTTGCGCGGATATTGGAAACAGGCGCCATCCAATCGCTCACACAAGTTGGCATCCGCACGCTCAACACACACCAGCGTGAGCAAATAGCTAAATACAACGTGCGAGTGATTGAAATGAAAAACTACAACAACGATTTTGTTCGTCAGCTAAAGTCACCGCTGTACATCTCGCTTGATATTGACGTGCTTGATCCCGCCTTTGCTCCCGGCATCTCGCACCACGAGCCTGGAGGCATGTCGGTGCGGCAACTGCTGGATGTTTTGCAATCCATCGAAGCTACGGTAGTGGGTGCCGACATTGTAGAATACAATCCCACGCGCGATGTGCACCACATGACGGCCATGGTAGCCTACAAGCTGTTTAAAGAATTGGTGGCGAAGATGAGCGAGAAAAAATAGTCGGACGCTCATGAATGCCGTAACACTCTTTGCGCTGACGAACGAAGACATTAAAATTCACATCGAGGCGCGCTTTGATGCGGATGACCTCGTGGTAGAAGGCTACGACATTGGCCTTGCTTCGCCAAAGCGCTTCGCGAAGGCAAGCAGGCAGGTGGAAGAGTATTGGGGCGACAGCGACTATGAATACAGCGTGAAAGTGCAGGCCGCAGATGTCCATGAAGTGTTCTCTGCTTTACAATTGCCTCTTGGCGACAAGGCAAAACTATTACACGAACTCTCGCAGCGGTTTAACACCAACACCGCTTATTCCGACTTTCGAAATTTTCTCGATGCACACAAGATCAAAAGCGAAGGCTTTAGCTGGTCGTAGTCATCTCACTGATCGCGTAAGCACTTCACCGGATTCACGTTGGCCGCTTTGATGGCTTGCGAGGCCACTGTCAGCCACGCGATGAGGAGAGCCAGCAATCCTGCCGCAACAAAATAACCGGCCCCCAGCGGCACGTGATACGCAAATCGCTCCAGCCACTGACTCAGCAACCAATAACTCACCGGCAAACCCAACGCAATGGAGAGCAACACCATCTTGGTAAAATCACCCGACAACAACATCACAATGTTGGTAGATGAAGAACCCAGCGCCTTGCGAATGCCAATTTCTTTCAGCCTCCGCTCGGCTGTAAACGTGGCCAACCCGAAAAGTCCGAGGCACGAAATGACAATGGCCATGCTGGCAAAGTAAAACGAGAGTGAAGCCACGCGCTGCTCGGCCGCATATTGTAACGCATACTCGGCATCTTGAAATTTATAGTCGAAGGTGAAGCCGGGGTTGAAGTCTTTGTAAAATTTCTCCAGCGAGGCTAATGTTTCCTTTTCTTTTCCCGCTTCGAGGCGAATCACAATGTTCCAGGTGTTGCGTGGACTCAAGCGGAAGAACAGCGGATTCACCGCATCGTGTAGCGATTCAAAATGAAAATCTTTCACCACGCCAACAATCTCAAGCGTGTACTCGTTCCACAGCTTGATCGTTTTGCCCACGGGGTTCTCCAGGCCCATCACGCGGATGCCCGCTTCGTTGAAGATGATTTTGGTCGTATCCGCACCAAACTCTTCTGAGAAGGCGCGGCCTTCGGCCATCTCGATGCCGAGTGTCTCAATCAACCCATAGTTGGTGCCAATGTTTTCAAACAGAATTTCATCCTCCGGATTTTTGCCCTCCCATTCCAGCCCACTGGTGTTGTTGTTTTGGCCGAGCAGGCTGTGGCCCATCGAAGAGGCGCTCACCACACCCGGCATGCGCTTGATTTCTTGCAAAAACGTTTCACGCTGGCTGATCACCTTGCCTTCTATCGGCAGTTGTATCAATTGCTCTTTTTTATAACCCAGGTTTTGCATTTGAACAAAATCAATTTGGTTGTAAATCACCAGCACCGATACAATCAGAATCACACAGAGAAAAAATTGAAACACCACCAACCCCTTTCGCGCCCACAGCTCACCCCAACTGCCGCGCACCTCGCCCTTGAGCACCGCAGCCGGGCGGAAGCCCGAGAGGTAGAGCGCAGGATA
>JAIENH010000794.1 GCA_019751475.1 Cyclobacteriaceae bacterium | reverse complement strand
CATTTGCGAGGCCGATGTAACGCCATCAATACCGGCTATCTTTTCTGCGCCCCCTCCGGAAGTGCTTAGCGCAACAATCTTATTTTTGTCAGGGGCCGTTTCCACAAATCGCTGTGCGTCCTTCTGTGCCTTTGAGTACTCCCAGGTGTGCAGAATGACAATGGCCGACCAGTCTTGCTCTTTTATATTCGGCAGTTGACTAACATCAATGACTTTGATAAAAATGTCATACGGCTTCAATTGGGCGATCACCCCCTCCACCACAGCGTTTTTGAATTCACTACCTTGGGTGGCAATCAGCATGTGTTTTTCCATGGCCATAGTATTGATTTCAAATGGCTGTGCTTCTTCCATTTTATGCTTTTGTAAATACCAAAGGAAGAATACGATGCTGATAGCACCCAGCAATACCAGCACAGCAAGAATTCGCTTCAACAGGCTCATAGTTTTTCTCTGTTTACTTTTTCATACGATTATTATAAGAGCAAAAGAGACAATCGGGCATTGTCATTTCCCTCACCCATAAACTTCAACCCCGATGCTCTTTTGCTCCAAGGCATTCCAACTAGCTTACACCAGTATTTCGGTATCAATCTCAATTTTATTGTCAACGATCATGACACCCGGTGCTGACCATGCAGCATTTTCTGCATCCTTTCTCTCGGCCCACGAGCGCACCTTGCCGCGCAGGGTCACTCGACTGCCATGCGTTTCTAACATAATGTTAGATGAATCCACAGTGGCGCTCCGGTGCAACGCAGCTGATATTTTGTTCTTAATTTCTTTGGGATCCAACACGGTGGATTTTACAAGGATGCGGTTTGTAACACCGCGCACACCGGTCAAGTCGCGGACACTGTTTTCGGCTGCTCTCCGCTGATACTCCCAATCGGTTGTGCCATCCAGGTACACCCAGCCATCGTCCACCTTTACTTCAATCAAGTCTTCTTTTACAGAATTATTCCACCTAAGTGAGTCTTTGATGGCTTTGGCTATTTCAATGTCACTGCGAACATGCGGGCCTTTTATTTTAACTTCCAGGTCAACTGCCACTACTGCGACACCTGCTACACGCTGGGCAGCTTGCTCGGCCGCCAATTTCTGATTGTAGGTGTCCACCAGGCCAGAAAGAGTGACCACTCCATCATCGGCTGTTATGCCGATGCGTGAGGCCACATCACGTAGAATAGGCATCCACATGAGCTCATCTGCCACGTCTTGCCTTAACTCTTCATTTGTTTTCATGTGCTAATATTTACTTTTTTAATGGTCGCATGGAATGCCCAAGCTTAAATTATCATCCCTGTGGGTGAGCTTTACTCGTGGGCATTTCATATTCTATCCAGTTTTGTTGTGATACGTCAATTTGAAAACGGGCCTTACGGGGCCCGCTCTCTGCGATTACGAAACCGCAATTTCCCTCACAGGTTTTGATACCGTCACCTCCTTTTTGGGAATAGTGATCTTCAAAATCCCGTCTTGGTACTTGGCATCAATACTTCCCTCCTTCACGTTTTCCGGTAACGAAAACGAACGGGAAAACGAACTGTACGAAAATTCCTTCCGTGAATAGCCGTTCTTTTCTTCTTTTTGTTCTTCCTTCTTTTCTGAGCTGACCGTCAGGGTGTGATTATTGATCTCCACCTTGAAATCTTTTCGCTCAAGTCCGGGGGCAGCCAAGTCGATCATATACTCTTTTGGTGTCTCTGCTACGTTGGCTGAAGGAACATTAATACCAAGCCGCAAGGCTTGAAATGGAGCTTCTGAATCAAAATCCATGAAATCAGAAGTTAACAGGGCAGGATTGAGCCAGTCTGAAAAAAGAGTGGGGAATCCTCCGTTGTTTTTTACTAATAGACTCATAGCGTTTTAAGTTTTGTTTGACGGTATAAAAGTATAGCTCTGCTCCTACCGCAAGCGATGATAAAAATCAATGGAGAAAGGGATTTTGATCTTCTCTTCACCGCTAACTCGCAAGACATGACGAAAATCTCCCAATCAAATGACGTGAGTGCGTAACTCACGAGTGCAACCTGAATAGTTTCGCATGCTGTTAGAGGTTGTCTTTAAACTATCATTGAAAAAACCAATTATGAAAACAATAACCTGTTCTGCCGAATGCCTGGCATGCTTGCTTGCATGCGAGAAATGCAGCACTGACTGCATTATGGAGGGACGAAAATTATGCGCTATACTCTGTCGTGACTGTGCTGACATTTGTGCGCTCTGTGCACGATTGGAGACCCGGGGCTCTCGCCATCACAAGAAAGTGTGCGAATTGTGTGCGGAAGCCTGTCGGGCGTGTGCAGAGGAATGTAGTAAACATGCCGCCCATCACAATAGCTGCAAAGAATGTGAAAAGGCATGCTTGAAATGTGCAACTATTTGTACCGAACTATCAAAGCAAAACTGAGATACGTATGAAAAACATTCTCATACCTGTAGACTTTTCCAACTACTCCCTGAGTGCGGCAAAGACGGCCGTGGCAATCGCTAAGAAGTCAGGATCTAATCTTCACCTCCTTCACATTGCGGATATCCCTGTGGGATGGAGTAAGCAACCGGTGACTCAAATGCAAAACTATCCCCAATTGGAGAGCAGGTTAGTAGAGGCTGAAATGAGGCTCGAAAAATTTTCGAAGCTACCAATCTTCAAAGATCATCGTCCCGCCATACACGTAGAGGGTGGCGTGCCGTTTGAACAGATAAACATTTTTGCCAGGCGCGATAAAATTACCCTGATCGTCATGGGTGTTCATGGTGCAGGAGATTCTGACTTAAAGTTCATCGGCTCCACAGCCCAGCGTGTGATTCGCACAGCCCCTTGCCCCGTACTGGGCGTTAAGAGGAGTTTCAATTTCGGCAACATTAAAAAGATTCTATTCGCATCCGATTTTGAAGAAAACGTCAGCACCCCGGTAAGTATCGTCAAAAATCTGGCAGAAGATTTTGCAGCCAATATTGATCTAGCCTATATAAACACTCCCGGTCACTTTGTTGATGATGTTACCACGGAGACACGAATGAAGCAGTTTATCATCTCACAAAAGCGGGTAAAATTTCATACGGTTATTCAAAATAGCCCCGAGAAAGAGCAGGGCATTTTAGATTGCGCTAAAAGACGCAACGCAGATCTTATCGCTATGGTAACCCACCTGCGAAAGCAGAAGCCAAGTTATCTCGTGAGTGTAACGGAAAGTGTGATCTTTCACTCCAAGTTGCCCGTGTTGAGCTTTGTCATCGATGAAGCACGTCATTTGATTAAATAATCAGATATGAAAGATAAAACCCAAGAAGCATCAAAACCTTTCTTGCAATGGTTAGGGCAAAGCCTCCTGAATGTCCAGCAAGAAATTGACGAATTGGCGCTACAACTGTCACTAGGAAAAGCTGAGGCCAAAGACAAATTTGAAGAGGTCAAAATGGACTTCGCCAAAACAATCGCTAACCTTCGAGAATCATTTAAATCACTCCTGAAGAAATCCATGCCTATGGCGATAAAGCTTAAGCTGGAGGAGCTTGAACTTCAGCTTCGCTTAGGGCCGGCAGAAAACAAAGAGTCTTTCGACTCACAGCAAACGGCTCTTATCTCGGCTACCATAGCCCTAGAGAATGAGATTAGAAAAGCATTGGAGAATGCGGAGGTATCACACAACTTTAAACATGAAGTCGAAAAGTTTCTCTTAAAGCTGGAAATACTGCGTCTTACATTTGGTATAAAACGATTTGAGTTAAAAGATGCCTTCCGTTCACGAATGGCCCATGCCAAAAAGGCCATTCATCGGTTCATTGACAAAACGAGGGGCAAGAAGTCAACTGCACAAAGTCAGGTGATTGATGAAGTTTCAAAAGCTTACAAGCACCTGCGAAGCGCTATAAAAAATCTATAGTCAACGGCCAATCAGCAGGCTCCAAAGTTTCATTTTAGGATGTCGGTCCGCTATTAGCTTTACGATTCCCGCAAAGGGAACAAACAAGATCATACCTGAAACACCCCATATGATGCCACCTGCCACGATGGCTACCAGCGTAGCCAGCGCATTCATGTTTAGCCGGCTACTCACGGCAAATGGAAAAATTACATTAGCCTCAAGATATTGCACAATTGTGAAGACAAGTATGACTCCAAGCGGATACCACACTGAATTAAATGTAATCCATGCCATGGTAAGCGGCAAAAGCGAACCAACCATGATGCCGAGATAAGGAATAAAGGTCAAGATGGATGCTACAAAGCCGAAGAAGATGGCATGCGGCACTCCGAGAATCAGCAGCCCCGCACTGTTCAACACTCCTACGATGAGATATACCAGTGCCATGCCTTTGATGAAGTTGTAATAAGCACCGATGGTCAATGACAGTATACTTCGGAGGTCTTCATGCCTCTCCTGAGGAAAAATATAAAACAGAATCTCTACCAACCTGTGTCGATAATACAAGATAAGAGCGGCAAACAGCGGTACCATGATCAGCAGCACGAAAGAATAGACAGACGCAGTGACAACCGAAGGAAAGCCATCAACCAAAAAAGAAATCAGTCGCGTAGCAAGCTCCTGTGCCCATTTTTCTTGCTGCGCCTCGGTGATAGAGTAGTAATTGATCGCGGATCGCGTAATCGTTGATACCAAGTCGTGTACCTTCAGCTGAATGGTAGGCCATTCCTTTAAAAACAAGGTGAACTGTTGCACCAGGAGAAAAAATACAACCACTACCAATAACAGCAGCATTAACAGACTTATAAAGATAGCCGTGGCGCGACCAATCCTCTTTTTTTCAAGCCAGGCACAAACGGGATATAAAATAAAGCCAATCAGGGCAGCAAATGCCAACGGGATAAATAAATCCCTGCCCAGATAAAGTATAATTGAGCCATACAGCACATAGGTAATAATTGAAAGATAGGCACCTCTCCTGCCTTCTTCGATTTTGGTCAGGGGTTCTCTCATGCTGCTGTTAACGAAGTGGTTAATTCTGTGGACTTCACTCGCTGCACCTTGCTGGAGAAATCACTCACGATATTCATATAATTCATGAATGCTTCATAGGGTGAGGCATACGGACTAAAATAACTATGAACGTTGCCATCATCACCCGTTTTCGTTGACATATAATACAAGTGGTCGCTGGTCTGCAAATAGCGCCAGGTGGCAATCACCTCCGGTCTTTCTGATTTTAGTACGGTAGATCCCAACGACTTAAGAGTTTCAAAGGCGTCTTGCTGCATCTCATTTCCCAGCCAGGCCGAGAGATCATGCTCACGGTCGGCCCACGAAGTTGGTTGACATACGTCAACAACATCCTTTGGTGAAATCAGCTCGATCGCCTCCGAGGGTGTGGTCATTCGTAGTGTTTTATGTTTAGCCAAGGTAGCAATAAGGCCCTCCAAAAACTGGAAAATGCCCGTGTCTCTTTTTTGGTGCTCACCAAATGTCTCATAATCAATACCAATGGTAGTAATATTCTCGTCTATTGGAAACGACTCAAGCCATTGCGTGAATTTCTTGGGGGTGAGTGGCCAGGCACTCCAATTCTTCTGCATAAAGCGAAAAGCAATATCATCGCTTAAAGAGCAGTTTCTAAAGAAAAGTGTAAGTTCTTTTTGTTGAGGGTGATTATAAAGATTATTCGGGTTCCGCTGGCCCATGATGAAGTCACTACCATCAGCGAATATGCCCGTAAACCCGAGGTCGTAAACCATTTTTCCAATTTCATTTGAATAGATCAATTCTGTGTTCCGGAATACTGCAGGTTCCACGTTGAAAAGTTGCTTGATTTTATCGCGGTGCAAGGAAACCTGCGTGGCAAACTCTTCCTGGCTGATAAAGCAGGCCAGTGAATGATAATATGTCTCGGATAGAAACTCAACTGAACCCGTAGCCGCCAGCATGCGAAAACTTTCCAGCGCGGCTGGGGCGAACCGCTCAAGTTGAGTCAAAGCTGTGCCCGAAATGGAAAAAGTTACCCGGATGTTTGGATAAAGGCTAATAAGCTTCAGCAATAAGAGGTTGGTTGGCAAGTAGCATTCATGCGCTACCCTTCGCATGATAATTTGATTTAATCCATCATCGAAATAATCACGACCGGTGCCTATATCGAAGAAACTGAATTGGCCCAGCCTCCTGGGCTGATGTACCTGAAAATACAGGTTCACATGATGAGTATTAGTGCTGTGCTTTGATCTCATGGTAGATTGTATTTATTCTTTTTGCGGCTCTTTCCCAGTTTATGTTTTTTACTTCCGAGCGACTGCCCCTGGTGATCGTGTTGCTAAGACTCTGACGTGCTATCAAATTGCAAATGGCATCTGCTAAGGCTTCTGCATCCCAGAAATCAACCTTAATGGCATGCCGCACTACCTCGGCCACGCCTGATTGTTTGGATATAATCACCGGCACCCCGGCCATCATGGCCTCCAGGGGCGTAATGCCAAAAGGTTCTGATACGGAAGGCATCACGTAGACATTACTAATTGACCATACGTGATCCACCTTGCTGGCGTTAAGGAAACCGGTGAAATGAAAATTAGATGACATCCTCTTTTCAGCTACCCGCCTTACCATTTTCGGCAATAGGTCACCCGAGCCGGCCATCAAAAAATGAGTGTCTGGAAATTTCTGAAGAACTTTAGAAGCCGCCTCTACAAAATAGCCGGGGCCCTTTGGTGAGTCACTCGCCCTAAAAATGTGACTACCTTTTTTCCATTCAAAAAGGAAAGACGGCCATTCACTTTTCTTTTTGGGAGCACACCGTTGTAAACGACTGTTATTTTAGACTCTGAAATGCCGTAGCGATACTGAATGATGCGCTTCGTTAATCGGCTTACGGCAATGATATGATCGGCCTGCTGCATACCTGCTTGTTCAATCTGGAAAACACGTGGATCAATATCCTCGCCCGAGCGGTCAAATTCGGTAGCATGCACATGAATCACTAAAGGCTTTCTGCTGATTTTCTTGGCCTCTATTCCCGCACGATAAGTAAGCCAGTCATGAGCATGGATAACATCAAATGAGTGCTGCCTTGCAATTTCCTTCGCCACATCAGCATATTGATCTACCTCGAGAAACAAACGAGGTCCGTAACCGCCCGAAAATGGATAGAGAGTTTTTCTTTCTTTCTGAAGCGTTGTCTCGTGCTGCCGCGATTCGGGTATTTCATAGTTCCATTGCTCGAGCTGAGATTCCTGGCTGCCAAAATCGGGAGAAAAGTAAGGCGACAATGTGGAACCGACCGTTACCTGCAACAATTGCCCAGCTTTAAGTTTCTTCTCAAGCCTTTGAAAGGAAGAATCTACGTCATCTATGTCGTCTAATGTTATAGGCACATGGCTTGCGCTAATAACAGAAACCCGCTCAAATGGCTGATGGTCATCCGCTTTTGGAACAACAAAAATGATGTCTGTGCGCTCATGGGCAAGTGCTTGCGTTAAGCCAAAGCAGGCTGTACCTAAGCCCCCCGAAATGTGAGGCGGAAACTCCCAACCAAACATCAGTACTTTCATTAAAATCTGAAAAGAGTTGCAAGTTTTGGTTTTTTGAGCGATTGGCCCATGACTTTTGTCGCAGTATACCATGAGTATTGTCAGTCTCGCTACAGCATAACCACCACATGATTGCAATCATGCGCTTGAACTGATGGCAGTCATACCCTAATCAACTTTGGCGACCGTCTTTTAAAGAAAAAAATCTATATGAAAAAGATATTGGTCCCTTGCGATTTCTCAGCACCCGCCATTGAGGCCTTCAAGTTTGCGGTAGACATAGCTTCTCGCACCAATGGAGAAGTGCATGTTTTAAAAGTCATCGACTTTCCGATGATTACCT
>JAIENH010000110.1 GCA_019751475.1 Cyclobacteriaceae bacterium | reverse complement strand
AAGCTCAAAATCTTTCGATACGGCACTTGTTCTGACACCCAGGCCTGTTTGGACGCCAGTCGGAGAAATCGTGTTTTCTCCGCTTTTCGCCCCTGGCTCTTTGATGTTCTGGTAAAGCAAGTCTTCAAACTCGGCTCGAGATCTCTTGAAGCCGGTGGTGTTGACGTTGGCAATGTTGTTGGAAATCACATCCATGTTCGTCTGCTGCGCACGCATGCCAGTGGCGGCGGTGTTTAAGGTCTTAAGCATTCAATCCCTCCATGGATTTGATTTCCACTATTCTAATCTTGGAACCGTATTCACGAGTTTTTCCGCAAGGGATGGAAAATTGAGAAACAAGCGCCAACCGTGCAAGAATTGTTTGACAGCCCGGCAAATGACGTAGTGAGAGAACTTGTTCGAACGGCCGCAGCATGAAATACATTCTCTTCTTCATCCTGTTGCTGCTGACAAAGCCTGCCGATGCACAAGCGGTGCGCGTAGGTGCCAAGCATTTTAACGAAGGTTATATTCTTAGTGAAATCATCGCTCAGTTTTTAGAAGAACGCGGTCACCCGGTAGAGCGCGTATATAATCTTGGAGGCACGCTGGTTTGCTTCGAAGCCCTGCGCACCCATGCCATCGACTTGTATCCTGAATACACTGGTACCATCTCCTCTGAGATATTGAAGTCAGCCAAGGCATTCACAGCTGATGAAACACGACAAGCGCTTGCTTCGGATTATAACATGAGCATAACGTCTCCCCTGGGTTTTGTCAACTCGTACGGATTGGTGATCCGGCAAGAAACATCGGGAGAAAAAAAGATTACCAGGATTTCCGATCTGAAATCGCATGGTGAATTACCTACCGGTATCAGCTATGAATTTCTGAAACGACAAGATGGCTGGGAGAATTTGTCGCGGCACTACGGGCTAACGTTGCGTGCCACCGGCCTTGAGCACGGGCTGGCCTACGAGGCGTTGCGCGAAAGAAAAATTGATGTGACCGATGCCTACACCACCGATGGAGAGATTGCACGGTACCATCTCACTATACTGGACGATGATCTTCACTTCTTTCCGGAATACCGGGCCGTGATTTTATATCATGATGGCATCAGCAAAGAAATTCAATCAAAATTGAAAGCACTGGAAGGACAAATCACCGCTACGGCAATGCAGCAGATGAACGCTGACGTATTGTTTGATAAGAAAACTTTTGCTGCCGTGGCCCGAGCATTTTTAGAAGAGAAAAAATTGGTGACGAGCAAAGCGGTTGATGCTCAGCCTATCTGGCAGGAAATCTTTGCGAAGACACTCACCCACATGGGCATGACGTTTCTGGCATTGCTCATGGCGATTGTGGTGGCCGTGCCGTTGGGTATCATGCTCTCTTGGCGACCGGTCCTTTCCACGATAGTGGTGAGTGTCACCGGTCTATTGCAAACAATTCCTTCCATTGCGTTGCTGGCCGTAATGATTCCACTGCTTGGCATTGGTGTATTGCCAGCCGTGGTGGCTCTATTCATGTATGCCTTGTTGCCTATTGTGCAAAATACCATCACCGGGCTCCAATCTGTGGACCCTCGATTAAAAGATACAGCCGATGGCATCGGCATGAATCGTTATCAAAAACTAAGATGGGTGGAGCTGCCGCTGGCCTTGCCTTCGTTACTGGCCGGCATTCGCACAGCCGCTGTTATAAACATTGGCACCGCTACGCTGGCTGCTTTCATCGGTGCCGGTGGTTTGGGCGAATTCATTGTTACCGGTCTGGCCCTCAACAACACTTCGCTGATTTTGCGCGGAGCAATACCTGCGGCCTTACTGGCCATACTGGTCGAATTTCTTTTCTCACGGATTGAAAAACGGTGGGGACCTAAACACTTGCGCTAAAATGCTACAAGAGCATCTCTAAAAACCCTTGCAGTCATACCGGACTTGTTCCGGTATCCGCTTGCGCTATAGTGAAATAAAGATTCTGGCTCAAAGGCCGGAATGACGTTTCACTATTCATGGGGTTTTTAGAGATGCCATCAAGCATTAACACGTCTTTAACATCTTATTTTGAAAAGCCGGGGTTTCTTTGAAAAAAAAGAAATCATGAACATAAAAGTGGTAGTGTTTGGTGTGATGGTGTCAATTGCCTGTGTGCATTGCGTGAGTAAAAAAACCGGCTGAAGCAGAAAGCAAAATAGAAACAGCCGCAACCCTCTCAGGTGAGCCTTATAAACTAGATACCGTCAATAGCGTGATTGAGTGGATCGGCTCTGCTCCCGGTGATTATAAGCACAACGGGATCGTGAAGTTTTCGCAGGGCTCGGTGAGTGTGGATGCCGATGCATTGACCAGTGTGGATCTTACAGTAAGCATGAACAGCATTACTTCCGCGGAGCAATCCGGTGAAGACAAAATGCATTTGGAGGGTCACCTAAAAAATGAAGATTTCTTCGAAGTAGAAAAATTTCCTGTTGGTCGTTTCCAACTGGTTCGCGCCAGTCGGGTAAATGATAGTCTTGGCTATAGCTTGCAAGTGGAGGGAAACCTTACGTTAAAAAATATAACGCGTCCCGTTTCCTTCCGGGCTACATCCAAAACGGATAAACGTGGGTTTACAGCGGAAAGTGTGCCCTTCAATATCAACCGTACCCATTGGGATATTGTTTATCACTCAGGAGTTATCGGCACAGTGAAAGACAAATTGATCAACGATAACATTACGCTGAAAGTGAAATTGGTGGCGATCAAATCGAATAGCTGACCGCGATCAATACCCAATAATCTGCTCATCCACGTAGCACCACGCCCAGTTCTCTCCATATTCCGCAGAGATAACCACCGGGTGATTGGCCTGCCTGGCATGTTTAGACGCATGACGGTTCGGAGAGGAATCACAACATAACGTGGCCCCGCACGTCTGGCAGGTGCGCAGGTGCCGGTCTTCACGCACTCTTCGCATTCGTGCGCCTTTTGCAATTTCATTTCCTGCTTCGTCCACTGGGTAAGGTGAGAACACAATTCACTTTTCATTTTCGGCTTCGAATTTTATTCTTCGTTCAAACTTGCATGTTACTTTCAGTTGCTCCAGGTTGGTAATGTTGTCATGGAGCACGTTGATTTTTCCTGTCTCAATATCGTAGACCCAACCATTGAGTGTAGGTCGGATGCCTTTCTCCCACGCTTCACGGATGATCCGTGTCTTGCCCAGCACATTTACCTGTTCCAGCACATTCAATTCCACGAGTCGCCTTGCACGCGACTTTTCATCTGTCAATTGATCAATCTCCCACGCATAGTATTGGTGGGCGCTCTTGATGTGGGCCAGCCAATTATCGATCAATCCAAGTTGGTCGCCTTTCAAAGCAGCATTCACACCTCCGCAGCCGTAATGGCCGCATACGATGACATCTTCAACTTTCAATACCTCCACAGCATACTGGAGCACGCTCAGAAAATTCAAGTCATACTCTACCACAAGGTTGGCAATGTTGCGGTGAACAAATAAGTCACCAATGCCGGTCTGTGTGATTTCGTTAGGATCTATCCGACTGTCAGAGCAGCCGATCCATAAAACTTTCGGGTGTTGCCCTTGCGATGAATCCTTGAACACACTGCTGTTCTCACGCAGCTTTTGCTCAATAAATCGCTGATTGCCCTGGAGGAGTTGCTGGAGACTTGGTTTCATACGATTAGTCGGTCAGGTCAGTCAAGGTAAATGGTTTTGTTCGATTTATATGTATCAATTCTCAGCCAGGTACTCATGCACAAATTTGATGGCCATAGCGCCCTCTCCCACGGCCGAGGCCACGCGGTTCATGGCACCGGCCCTCACATCGCCCGCAGCAAAAATGCCAGGGCTGCACGTCTCCAACAAAAATGGTTCGCGCGCAAGCTTCCATGATTTTTTAAATGATTCATACTTCAACAGTTCGCGTCCGGTTTCGATATATCCTTTGTCGTCTTTGATGATATCCAACTTGATCCAGTCAGTAATAGGCTTGGCCCCGATGAAGATAAAAAGGGCCGCTGCCTTCACTTGTTTGCGTGCTTTGGTGTTGATGTCTTCCAGGCAAATCTCCTCCAGTTTTTCCTGGCCAAACACCTGACCAATGGTTGTCTCCGGCACCAGTTGAATATTGGGCGTTGCGTTGATCTGGTCAATCAGGTACTGCGACATCGTACAAGACAAATCTCTTTTGCGAATGACGATAAATACGCGGGCCGCATGGTTGGAGAGATACATCGCTGACTGCCCTGCTGAATTTCCACCTCCCACTATGTAAACGTCTTTGTCTTTGCACGCATGCGCCTCGGTGGTAGAGGCACCGTAGTAAATGCCGGCTCCTGTAAATTTTTCCACATCTGTTGCCTCCAGCGCACGGTAGTCAACACCCGTGGTGATGATGACACTGCGCGTGTTGAGCACGCTGCCGTCTTTCAGTGTGATGATTTTGTAATTGTCCTTGAGCGCAATGTCCATCACTTCTTGTGGTGATAAAAACTCCACACCAAACCGTGCCACCTGCGAGATGGCCCTGCGCGACAACTCGGCACCACTCAACCCATTGGGGAAACCAAGGTAGTTTTCAATACGCGAACTGGTGCCGGCCTGACCACCCGGAGCACGTCTTTCAATCAGGGCTGTATTGAGTCCTTCCGATCCGCCATACACGGCTGCCGCCAAACCTGATGGGCCCGCCCCAATGATGGCTACATCATACATGGTCTTCGAAGCCTTGGACCGCATGCCCGTCTTCTCTCCCACCGCCTGCAAGTCGGGGTTGAGCAGAAAAGATCCATCCTCAAAAAAAACAGCCGGCAGTCCTTTGGTGTCGATGTTATTCAACTTCAGCAATTCCTTGCCTGGCTCACTCGATTCAACATCCAGCCATTGATACGGGATGAGGTTGCCCGAAAGAAAATCTTTGACCTGGTGCGATCGCGGTGACCATTGATAGCCCACGATGCGAATACCCTGAAAGCTGGGGACGTATTTGCTTTGCCATTCTTCGAGTTGATCGTTGAGTGCCGGGTACAGTTTTTCTTCCGGAGGATCCCATGGCTTCATGAGGTAGTAGTCCAGTTGCACATCGTTGATAGCGCGAATAGCCGCCTCGGTATCGGAGTAAGCGGTGAGCAGCACGCGCTTGGCATCCGGAAAAAGCTCTCTTGCCTTTTGCAGGAATTCCACACCCAGCATCTCGGGCATGCGCTGGTCGGACAGAAAGAGCGCTACGGTCTCGCTTTTGTTTTTTAAATCTTTAAGTGACTCCAGGGCCTCGTTGGCCGAGGTGGTGCTCAAGAGACGATAATCCTTTCCGTATTGATTTCGCAAATCCCGGACTACCGCACGAAGTACCTGGGGGTCGTCATCTACTGCTAAGAGTATTGGTTTCTTCATTTGTTCTATTCATTAAACTAACTCATTCTACATCCATGTCTTGTGTCCGCACAGGACATCTCACTTCATTTTCATTTCAGTTCGTACTGACACAGATCGAGGACAGTGCCGTCAAACCGGGAAACAAACTACAAACTCTGTCCTGCCCGGTTCTGAATTAACATACACTTTGCCATTATGTTGGTTAATAATTTGTCTTACCACTTCCAGACCCAGGCCGGTGCCCTTGCCGATGGACTTTGTGGTGAAGAAGGGGTCAAAAATCTTGTCCTGAATTTCTTTGGGTATGCCCGGCCCGTTGTCAATGATGGATACGTTGATAAAGGGCCCGCTCTTTTCTGTTTTAATCTCCAGCGTACTGTTGGCCCGTCCCTCCATTGCATCAATGGCATTGTCGATGATGTTGGTCCACACCTGGTTCATCTCGCTTACATAAATGCTGGCCTTCGGCAAATCCGCCTGAAAACTTTCGATGAGTTTGATGTTGTTCTTTTTCAACTTATGATTCAACATGGTAAGCGTATTGCGAATGCCAATGTGAATATCCGTTGGTATTTTCTCCGGGGCCTGATCCATGTGCGTGTAGCCCTTCACGGAAGTGACTAAGGTATTGATCCGCTTGGCGGCCTCTTCAATTTCACCGACCAACTTTTCGGTGGTGAACACCTGGTAGAGCCACCCGATTACGGGTGCTTTGTCTTCCGGTCGCAGCCACGATTTGGCTTCCTCAAGATCATCAGGCTGCATGCCAAATTCGGCAAACGTCTCCACCATTTCATAAGCATTGTCAATAGCGTTTTCCTCCAGCCAGGTAGTAAGTTCATCTTCAAGAGCTGTTTTTTGCATCAGCGAAAGCGGTGCCTTGCCCAGCGAGGCAATTTTTGAAAAGACAAGATCGTTCACCTTGTCTACTACTTCATCCGAAGCTCGTATCTTGATTACACGCTTAAAGTTCTCGGGAATGTTCGATAAATGCCTTTTTAATTCATGAGCGCTACGCACTACCGCAGCCGATGGATTATTCAATTCGTGTGCAAGGCCGGCCGAGAGTTTGCCCAGGGCCATCATTTTATCGTTGAGTTGCTGCTGCCGTGTGGTGTCGCGCACCCGGTCTGTCATCACATGCACCAGTACTTCCACCAACTCATGATGATTGCGAATCATTTCCGGAAACAAGTCTTCGTGAAGAGCATATACCACTGCTCCCCCTGACACAATACCTTCGCCTGTAGCGCCTTTCATTCTCGAAAAAGGGAGTTTGCCAGTGATCTCACCTTTTTCAACCGTGCCCACATTGCGCAGGTTGCCGGCTTGCTCTACAAAAAAATTGATTTCTCCCTGGAGCAGGATTCTCATTTCACGAATCGGGTCGCCCTTGCTAAATAATTTTTGACCATCCGGAAAGGTCTCCACTTTGCCTTTTTCAGCAAGCCATTGTAGTTGGGTCGGTGGTAGTTTAGAGAATTCGGGTATTTGGGCGAGTTGTTCCTGTAAATTCATGCGAGTAAGGTAAAGTTTTTACGAATGCCGAGGCATCCATAAAAAGGAAAACCCACTCTAAAAGTTCACGCCCTCAACAACTAGCGGTTGCTATGCTTTGGAAAACTGAAGCTTGTAATGGCGAATGGTACGGCCGATGAGCATGCCACCCACGATAGCGGGCAGCACCCAAAGCACCCAGTTAAACTGTGGCAACTGAATATTCACCACGATGAAAGCCGTGACAGCCGAAATGTAACTGCCGCCCATGCTCGCAATGTGACCATACCACCAATGCATTTTTTCAACTGGTGGTTTAAAGAAATTTCGTGCATCTCCGATCAGAAACGTCATGCCGACAGAGCCAAAGACAATGCCTGCTATACCCATGCCGTTGCCATTTACTACTGCAACTGTACCCCATATCAGCAGAAAAAGGATAAATACGGATGAGACGGTTATGATAAGCCAATCGAGAGGTGCGGCCTTTTGTCCTGCATAGAGTTTCTTAAGATACAGAATCCGGTATCCGCGCACGGTCATGTAGTAACTAAAGAACGCCACCATCAGCAAAAAGTCGCGACCGTGCCCGAGGGCCGTGACAAGAGCGCCTACAAATACGGCCGTCATCGACCAAAAGTAAATCTTGCCAAAGGTGCGGTGAATGGTGCTCCCTTTTTTCGCAAGCATGGCGCCCATACCAGTGATGAGGGCTAACGTGCCGCCAGCGATGTGTATCCACAACATGCCGCGCAAAAATGTTTCGAGGTTAATCATGGATTAAAAATGAGGAGGCTGGCAGCATCAAAAAATAAAAAACAACCAGACTGGCGGTGGGTGTATTCCAAAATGTCGCAGGGAGGATTAATTTTGAGGGACCAAATTTTTTAAACTTATGGAAACCTCCAA
>JAIENH010000670.1 GCA_019751475.1 Cyclobacteriaceae bacterium | reverse complement strand
TTTTTATCACACTTGCTGTCGTCAGGTATGTAGATGCCGGGCTCAATGGTGATAGCATTGTTTTTCTCCAGGAGCGGACCACCACGATCATGCACATCCAACCCAATGTGGTGTGATACGCCATGCGGAAAATAAAAATGCTGCTCGGTCTCGCTTTTGATAATGCCGAGTTCCACCAAGCCCTTGTTGATAACGGATTTACAAATGGTGGTGAGCTGTGCACGGGGCGTACCCGGCTTGCATGATTTCATAGCCTCTTCCTGCGCCTTCAGCACCAGATCGTACACAAGCTTTTGCTCAGGTGAAAACTTTCCGTTTACCGGGATGGTGCGAGTGACGTCTGCCGTATAGCCGTGATACTCGGCACCCAGGTCCATCAGGATCAACTCTTTATTGGTAATGTTGGGTTTGTAATTATCGATGTAGTGAAGGATGCAGCCATTATGGCCAGCCCCCACGATGGACGGATATCCTAAATCTTCTGCCTGGTACTTTTTGAATACATACTCATGGATGCCTTGTATTTCGCGTTCGCTCATACCGGGTTTGATGGCCTTCATTACTTCGGCTTGGCCAATGCAGGAAATACTTACGGCCTTACGAATCAAATCAATTTCTGCCTGAGTCTTTATTCCGCGTAAGTCGCTCATGAGCCCGGCCAGTGCCTGGGTGTTGAGATTATTTTTCTGTGGCTCCTTGGCGATTGTCACAGCATTGGCACGCGGGTAGTTTGCCTTGACTTTAAATTGCTCAATCAAATCGTACAGATCAGAGGAGTCATTGGGATGGTTGCGAACATCGTTTTTAAAATCAAAAAACAACACTTGATCAAACCGGGTAAAGTCCAGGTTGTATTTTTTAAATTCTGAATTGTTGAACGATTGCTCAAATCCAAGTCGCTCCTTCGTACCAAGATCACCCAGCCTGCGGCCCGTCCACATTTCGCGCATAAAATTGCGGGGCTGCACAAAGATGATCTCGTCATATAGCGTGCCGTTGGCGGCTTGCTGTTTGTCTTTAAAGATCAGCAGCACTGTGCTGGGCTCCTTGTATCCCGTGAGGTAAAAGAAATCAGGGTCTTGATGATAGATATAGTCCACATCGTTGGCGCGGTTGCGTTCTGCATTTGCAAAAAACAAAGCCACCGAGTTGGGCGGCAGTTTTTCACGCAGGAGCGCTCTTCGTTGCTGGTGGAAGTCTTTGGGCAAAAAATCGGTTGGCAGATCAGGGTTTTGGGCACGTAGCCCCTGGCAACTGAATAGTACAATAAAGGCTAACAAGCATTTCATAAAGGATGAGTTGATTTTTGCAATCGAAACAGACGTGAAAAATAAGGGATTTAACGAGAAGAAACTGCAATTCAACCCGCCAGGTCTGTCACTTGTCTGAAGTACTTATTAATGCCACTCAGCGATAAAATGACTGATGAGTGGACAAATTTTATGATGAATGGTTTTATTAAGCTATATTTAATCCATCAGTAATCTTTTATTAACATCAAAACCAAAAGTTCTATGCAAAAAATTTTACTTCTCAGTTGTCTTTTGCTTGGCACCGTGTCGGTGATCCAGGCCCAGACCCGGCAGGTGACCGGTACAGTTACCGATAGTTCGGATGGCTCGGCCGTGCCGGGCGTTAACGTTCTTGCAAAAGGTACAGCCGTTGGTACCGCCACTGACAATGACGGTAAGTTCACAATCCAAGTACCGAGTAGCAGCAACACGTTGGTCTTTTCTTTCGTGGGCTACGTCACACAGGAAGTTTCCATTGACGGGATCAGCAATGTTTCTGTAAACCTTCAGCCGAGCTCCAGCGAATTGGAAGAAGTGGTGGTATCGGTTGGGCGTGGTTCTCAACGAACATTTACAGACACACCGTTGCCGGTAGATAATTTTACGGCACGTGATCTTGCTACCACAGGCCAATTCACATTCGATAAGGCCTTGCAATATCGGGTACCATCATTCAATACCGTGAACACCCCGGTAAATGATGCAACTACTTTGCTTGACCCGTATGAAGTAAGGAATCTTGGTCCCAGCCGCACATTGATTCTTGTTAACGGAAAAAGAAAAAATCTTAGCTCCCTACTTTATGTTCAATTTGCTCCCGGCCGCGGAGAAACCGGTGCTGATTTGTCGGGCATACCTACGGATGCCATCAAGCGTGTCGAGATTTTACGAGATGGTGCATCTGCTCAATATGGTTCCGATGCTATTGCAGGAGTTATGAACGTTATCTTGAAAGACAAATTTGAATACAATACGCTAAACGTTACATCAGGGGTAACAAGCAAAGGAGATGGTGGAGCTTATGGTCTTTCCTTCAACAGCGGTGGCAATTTTGCCGGTAAGGGATTTATCAATTACACCATTGGGTTTAATCAGCAAAACAATGCCATTCGCTCTGGCATCATTGATGTGCCAACTGAAATTGCAACGTTTGGAGATCCTTCTGTGAGTAACTCTGTAGCACCTAATGCTCAAATCGTTAGTTACCTTAATCGCTTTCCCACTGCCAACAACCTGAATGGTACGGGTGAGACATCCGCTGCCAAGTTCCTTTACAATTTTGGCATCCCTTTCGGAGAGAATGGTCAGGTGTATAGCAATGCGGCTTTTGTGGTGAAGAAAGTCATCAGTAATGCAAACTTCCGCACTCCTTACTGGCGTATCGATCATGGACTTTTACATACACCTATCCCCGGTGCTCCTGATTACACCACGGGGGCCGGTGCTCCTGGCTCGCCAATTCAAAATGAATACCTGGCCGATCAGGCTGCAGGTGTTTACCAGGGTTATCTCGGCTACATGCCCACCTTTGAAGGTGACTTAACAGACTACAATGCTACGTTGGGAGCCAAAAATGAAACCAATGGCTGGGTGCATGATGTGAGCTTGACTGTGGGAGGGAACACGCAACTTTATACAGTGAACAATACTGTGAACCGTGGTTTGCGCAAAGCGAGCCCCACATCTTTCAAGCCAGGCGGATTTAACTTTAACCACATTGTGGGTAACATTGACATCAGCAAAGCCATTACACGCACATTCAATTTTGCTATTGGTGCCGAGGCAAGAAGAGAGACTTACACTATTATTGCGGGAGATACAGCCTCTTATACGGGACAGGGTGCTAATTCCTTTCCGGGTATTCGCGCGGAGAATGCACGCACAAATAGCCGCTACAACCTTGGCGGCTACGTAGATGCCAGTTGGGACATTACAGACAATTGGCTTGTGCAAGGCACGATTCGTGGAGAGCGCTACAGCGACTTCGGTGACGCAACTGTAGGTAAAATCTCCACGCGCTACAAAATAGCTGAAGACAAGTTTGTGCTACGTGGTTCGGTCTCTTCGGGCTTCCGTGCCCCCACGCTACACCAGATATATGCACAATCAACACAGGCAAGCTTTGCCGGTGGCACAATTGTGCAATCAGGCTTGTTTAACAACAACAGCAAAGAGGCGTTTTTGCTTGGTATACCAAAGTTAAAGGCAGAGAAGTCAGTGAACTTAGCATTTGGCTTCGGACTCACGCCTTCAAAAAATTTCAGCCTCACAGTTGACTACTATGACATCACCATCAGCGACAGAATTGTTTACAGCTCCTCTATTACTACGCCTGATGCGACTAGTACCTTGGGACGAATTCTTACCGCAGGAGATCTCACGAGCGTTCAGTTCTTTATCAATGGTATTAAGACCAAAACTAATGGATTGGATGTGGTGGCAAATTATCGCAATATTGATCTGGGTCCTGGTAAGTTGGCTATCAACGTAGCAGGTAATTACGTGCTGACGAATGAGATAGTGGGAAGCCCCAATGATCCGGATATCATTAAGTCAGCAGGTGCGACTATTTTGAATGCGCAGGTGAAGTCGCTGCTAACAGAAGGCAGGCCTCAGTATAAATTTATCGGTGGGTTTGACTACAGCATCAACAAGTTCAATGTGGTACTCAATAACACTTTGTTTGGTCCAACCAAATTTCAAGATTTGGACAATGGCGGAAGCGTAATGAACAATATCAAGCAGGTGTTTTCCCCCGCAGTGGTTAGCGATTTGAATATTGGTTATGCATTCTCCAAAAATATTTCGGCATCCTTTACAGTGAACAATCTTTTCAATGTATTGCCGAAGTGGAAACTGGAGTTAACGGGTAACCCGTCCGATCCTGATTATGCAGATGCTGTCTCCAAACTTTCCAGCGCAAGTGAGAAGAGTTTATTGGAAGGCTTCCTTACATTCAGCGGTCGTTATCGTATCTTAGGGTATAACGGTTCGCAGTTTAGTCAGTTAGGTACCACCTTCATGGGTCAGTTAACTTTCAAGTTTTAGATTCTTTTTTCCGAACGTATTTCAGAGATTGCACGACAGCGTGCAATCTCTTTTTTTTATGGACGGTAAGGCATCACACATGATGCACTAATTCACCAATGGATTGCAATTGTTTGAACTGCGGATGGTCAACGGTGGTGTCTATTTTATCGGCTGCCCATGTGATATGATACGGAATGTGAAAACCGTGTCCGCCCAAGTTAAGCACCGGCAGAATGTCGGATTTCAGGGAGTTGCCGACCATCGCAAATTCCGATGGTTGAATATCAAGGTGACGGATTAACTTCTGAAAATCACCCTCTTTCTTTTCAGACATGATTTCAATATGATGAAAATAAGAGGTAAGGCCTGATTTAATGAGCTTGCGTTCCTGATCCAGCAGATCTCCTTTGGTAGCCAATACCAGCCGATACTTTCCCTTCAGCGATTGAAGCACATGCTCCACACCATCCATGAGCACCACGGGTTTATTCAGCAATTCTTTTCCATAGCCAATGATGGTTTCAAGAGTAGATGGTCTCACGTTTCCATCGGTAATCCGGATGGCTGTTTCAATCATCGAAAGCATGAACGCCTTGATGCCGTAGCCATAGAGTTCGATGTTTTTGATTTCGGTTTGCAACAGCTCACGCGACACAGTATGGTGTGGCAGGTAATCTTCCAACAGGGCACAGAATCTTTGCTCGGTCTCCAGGAAATAATGTTCATTATGCCACAGCGTATCGTCAGCGTCAAATGCCATGATGCGGACAGACGGACTCATGGGGTCAGGGATTTTTCCAACACCACAAATTCTAATTTTTGTTTTGGAATGCCCCATCTCGAGTCAGGCACTACGAAGGGTTTACGTTCGCCTGTCAATTGATAACCATGCCGCATGTACCAGTCGATTAGTTCTTTCCTCACAGAGATGACAGTCATGAAAATGGTAGGAATGCCTTTTGATTTGGCATGATCTTCTGCGGCAGCCATCAGTTTTTTGCCGATGCCCTTGCCTTGTGTATTTGGCGCCACCGACAACATGCCTAAATAGAGTTTACCTTTCTCCGTTCGCAGTTCAACGCATCCTAAGATTTTATTATCCTCTGTATATTTTAATATAGCGGTGTTTGGTCTGGCGATCAGTTCGGCTACGGCTGCTTCATCGATGCGGGTGCCATCCAGTAGGTCGGCCTCGGTAGTCCAACCCTGTTTGGATGAATCGCCCCGGTAGGCGGAGTTGACGAGCGCGTTAATCGCAGATGCGTCTTCAAGCGTGGCGGCAATAATCCGGGCAGACATAGAATCAAATATATTACTTTGCATTGTCAGTCTCAATTATGGTTCACAAAATCGACCTGTTTAGCATTTTCATTTTTCTCGGAATCGTTCAAGCGATTTTTCTATGCTTGTTTTTCTTTTCGAAAGAAAACAGAAAAATTCAGGCGAATTTCTTTCAGGGAATCATGATAGCCGCGTTGGCCGCTTGCTGTTTTGAGATTTTGCTGTGTTATACTGGCTTTATTGTAAATGCACTTTGGCTGGTAGATTATTCTGAGTCGCTCGCTTTTTTGATTGGCCCTTCATTTTACCTGATGATTGTTTGTCTGATTGATGGTAAAGCGGGAAGTAAATGGTATTTGCATTTTATCCCGGCTCTAATTTGGTTGATGTTACAAGTGCCTTTTTTGATACAGGGCAATGCGGTGAAATACAATGCCTGGATTGGAGCCTATCACCCAACAGGGCTTTCTTTTATGGAGGTGGAAGAGAATTTTTTCAACCCGCCCTATCACTCTCAGTTCATATTAGCTCACTTGACGATTTACGTTTTACTCGGGTTTTGGACGACTCTTCAGGCGTTCAAAAAACGAAACCAATCATTCTGGAAAACAGAGCAAGAATCATTCAAGAAACTTCGGTCATCGCTGCTACAGGTTTTGATTGTGACGGTAGTCATTTTTATGGTGAAGCTCATCAACCAAGACGATTTGGGCGACCACCTATTTGCTGCGTATATGACCGTGCCTATTTACCTCATCAGCTTTCAGGTGGTGCGACAGTCAGGATTTTTCAAACAACCCAATTTATCGGAGCCACAGAAATACAAGACTTCGTCTCTCTCAGTAGAAGACCAAAAAGCAATCCTTGAAAAATTATCTGCTTTAATGAAATCGGAAAAACCCTTTTTGAAACCCGAGTTTTCACTCCCAGACTTGGCCGCTCAACTTAAAACCTCCACACACCAGCTTTCGCAAGTAATCAATGAGGGGTTAGGCAAAAGTTTTTTTGAAATGACGGCTAAGTATCGCATGGAAGAAGCCAAACAATTATTGAAAGACCAGCCCAACATCAAAGTGGAAGAGATTGCCGAACAAGTGGGCTACAATTCGAAATCGTCTTTCAATACGGCCTTCAAGAAACTGACAGGAAAGACACCGAGTGAATGGCGTAGTTAGGAGTGGCTAGTGTACTACAAACGATTTCTGATAAATCGTTAAATTTGATAACACGGTCGCTACTTCTAGATTATAAAGATTGGCAAATGAACACTGGAAAAAACAATCGAAGAGGATTCTTAACAACTCTTGCTTCCGCAGCAGCGGGAGGCACCTTGTTAAATTCAACATTAGGGGTTTCATCTGCACGCGCTCTTGATGTAAACCCTCTCGCTGAAAGGCTTGAGAATGAATATTTATTGTCAGAAGGGTTGATTTACCTCAACACCGGAACGTTGGGGCCTTGTCGCAGGGCCACAGTGTTGGCCACGAATAAGGCATGGGAGGAATTGGAATCATTTCCTATCAAATTCTATGGTAAACAAGCACTGGACGCACCCGAAAAGACAAGAACGGTAGCCGCACGATTTTTCGGGTGCAACCTGGATGAAATTTTACTTACCCACAGCACCACCAGCGGCATGAATATGATTGCACAAGGATTGCGGTTAAAGGTGAGAGACCGCATACTTATCACTAACCAAGAACATGCAGGTGGCTTATTTTGCTGGAACTACCTTGAAAAATATCATGGAGTAGTTATCGACAAGGTTGATATCAGTCATCAAGATAGTGTAGAGTCAATTTTGAAAAAACTTAAAGACAATCTTAAAAAAGAAACAAAAGTAATCAGTTTAAGCCATGTTTTCTCCTCTACAGGGATGCGGCTGCCTGTTGCTGAAATTTCTTCGCTCGCTAGAGCAAATGGCGTATTGTGCGTGGTGGATGGTGCACAAGCAGCGGGTGCCATAGCCGTCAATGTAAAGCAACTTGGTTGCCATGCATATGCCGCTGGTGGTCACAAATGGCTGATGGGCCCAAAGGGAACCGGATTTCTCTATATTTCCAAAGAGGCACAGGAAGCAGTGCGTCCCATGCAATTTGAGGAGTCTTATAACACATACAGCAGTAGCAACGGAGTTGTTAATCGCGCGGCAATTCTCGGTTT
>JAIENH010000379.1 GCA_019751475.1 Cyclobacteriaceae bacterium | reverse complement strand
GGTTGCGCTCATTGATTACCTGTAGGATGGTGTCGAGCCTTACGGACTGCTGTGCCGCTACCTGCCCAGATAGCAATAGCGATCCGGTTAGAAAGACCATTTTAATGTTTGACTTCATGTATTTCAAGTTTTCCAAATTTTCTAAGCTCATATTCTTTAGTCATCAAAAAGATCAGTGGCGTTACCAATAGAATGTGTGTTGAGGATGTGAGTACGCCCCCAATCATGGGTAACACAATGGGTTTCATCACATCACTGCCTACACCGGTGGCCCACAGCACTGGTACCAGACCAAACAGTGCCACCGATACAGTCATCAGTTTTGGTCTCAGGCGCTTGGCTGCTCCGGCAATCACATATTCTTTCAAGTCGTTCATAGAGATGGTCTCGCGGGAGTTGCCTTTTAGTTCAACCAGTTGACGCATAGCATCGTTGAGATAAATCACCATCACCACACCGGTCTCCACGGCAATACCAAACAAGGCAATGAATCCTACCGCTACCGCCACCGAGAGATGAACCCCGTAGAAATAAATCATGTAGGCTCCTCCTATAAGTGCGAAGGGAACTGTTATCAAACTAAAGAATGCTTCACGAATGGAGTGAAATGCGAAATACAGCGAAAGAAAAATGATAATGAAGACAATAGGTGCAATTAGTGTCAGTGTCTTTTTACTCCGAATAAGGTTCTCATATTGGCCGCTCCATTCTATGTAGTACCCATTGGGCAGCCCGGTAAGTTCCTGATTAAGTTTGTCAATCGCTTCCTGTACCGTACTTCCCAAATCACGATCACGCACGTTAAAGAGCACTGCTCCGCGAAGCATAGCATTTTCTGAGTTGATCATCGGGGGGCCATCCTCAAATCTAAAATCAGCAACAGCAGAAAGCGGTACAGTACCCAAGGCTGGCGTTGAGATTGGAATCCGTTTCAGTTGATCTAAACTACTGCGATAATCTTGTGACAAGCGTACATTGACCGAAAAGCGCTGACGGCCTTCGATGGTCTTGCTGACGGGCGTGCCCCCAATGGCTGACTCCACCATCATGTTGACATCATCTATCGTTAATCCATAGCGTCCGATCTCGCCACGTTTAATGTCAACCACCAAATATTTTCCGCCCGTTATCGGCTCCGCATACAAATCTTTTACCCCGCGAACGCTCTCCAACGCAGTCTTTACCCGCTCTTCAATAACATAAATGCTATCCAGGTTTTGGCCGTACACTTTTACGCCCACGTCTGTACGTATCCCGGTTGCCAGCATGTTGATCCGGTTAATGATAGGTTGAGTCCAGCCGTTGACTACACCCGGTATTTGCAGTTTAGCATCCAGTTCATTTACAATATCTTTTTTAGTGATTCCGGGCCGCCATTCACTTTTTGGTTTTAGCATGATAATCGTTTCGATCATGCTGATGGGTGAATTGTCGGTAGCCGTGCTGGCGCGGCCTGCCTTGCCCAATACTTTATCAACTTCCGGTACCGAGTGAATGATTTTGTCCTGCACTTGCAGAATGCGTTTTACTTCGGCATTTGAAATATCAGGAAGCGTTACCGGCATGAAAAGAATTGACTGCTCATCCAACGGTGGCATAAACTCCGAGCCCAGGCTGATGATCAAAGGGACACTGATAACTAAGGCCGTTATATTGATCCCTATGGTGGTCTTTCTCCACTTCATACACCAGCGGATCACGGGCTCATATACTTTTTCCAAAATCCTATTGACAGGATTCGCGTGATCGTCTTTGAATTTGCCTTTCATGAAGAAGGATATCAATACGGGAGCCAGTGTTACAACCAGTAGGGCATCGACCAGCATGATAAATGTCTTCGTATAAGCAAGTGGATGAAATAGTTTCCCCTCTTGCCCGGTGAGCATGAACACGGGCAGAAAAGATGTGATAATAATGATGGTTGAGTAGAACACTCCGCGCGAAACCTGCTTGCTCGATTTTTCAATGATCTGGAGCCTTTCCTCTTCTGTTATCCAGGGCTCTTCTTTTTTTCGCGAGAATATTTTTGGGAATTTCATGTGTTAATAATTGTTTTTTTATGGTCACATGGAATGGCCAGACTGATTATCATGTCTTTGGGTGGACTTCGTGCAGGGCCATTTCATTGGAGTTATTTTAAGAGTTACCGGATTTCTTGGCCATCACTTCGGCATAGCGCTGAGAAAGATGTTTGTACGCATTTTCAGACATGATGATACCGTTGTCAACAATCACCCCGATGGCCAGGGCAACGCCCGTAAGCGACATAATATTGGAGGAGATGTTAAAAGCGTTTAGTAAAATGAAAGCTGTGGCGATGGTGATCGGTATTTGAATGATTATACTTAACGCACTTCGCCAGTGAAACAGAAAAATGATCACGACCAATGAAACAACGATCATTTCCTCGATCAGTGTCTTTTTGATAGAAGACACCGATTCTTCGATTAACTCACTTCGGTCATAAGCCAGATTGAACTTCATCCCCTCCGGAAATCCTTTCGCCACTTCTTCCATTTTCTTTTTCACTTTTTTGATCACCTCATCTGCATTTTCTCCATAGCGCATTACCACAATGCCTCCCACGGCTTCACCTTCTCCGCTCACATCGAAGATGCCAAGCCTCAATTGCCCGGTCATTTGCACCGTTGCCACATCTTTGATGGTTACTGGAATTGAATTCACGGTCTTTAGAGGTATCATTTCAATGGCCTCCACATTCTTGATATACCCCGTTGTTTTAATGACATAACCGATATCGTTTACTTCAAATTTTCTACCGCCTGCTTCGTTGTTGTTTGAGCGAACGGCTTGGATCACCTGCGGGATAGAAAGTCCGTAGTAGGTAAGTTTATTGGGATTGACCGTAACCTGGTATTGCTTTTCAAATCCCCCGAACGAAGCCACTTCGGCAACGCCCGGCACATTTTGCAAACCGAATTTCACATACCAATCCTGAATGGCGCGTTGCTCGCCAAGGTCCATCCCAGGGGCTTCAAGTGTGTACCACAGAATATGGCCCACACCGGTTCCATCGGGCCCGATGGTCGGCACTACGCCTTCCGGCAATAATCGCGAAGCATAGTTTAATCGCTCCAGCACCCGTTGCCGTGCCCAATACACATCCACATCATCTTCGAAGATGACGTACACAAAGCTCATCCCGAACATCGAAGTGCCTCTCACATATTTTATGCGGGGCAAGGCCTGCAGGTTGGTAACTAATGGATAGGTTACCTGGTCTTCCATGATCTGGGGGCTTCGGCCCATCCATTCAGTGAAGACGATCACCTGGTTTTCTGAAAGATCGGGTATGGCGTCAATCTTATTCACCTGCACCGAGTGCAGGCCCCACCCGAACAACCCCGCTGCGATCAGCAGAATAACAAAGCGATTGTGAATTGAGTATGAAATGAGTTTTTCAATCATTTGAAATAGAAAATATATAAATAGTGACTAGTCTAACAAAGGGATTGGGAGGAGCAGAAATTTTAAGCAGAACGCTAAAAAATACGAACGCGCTTTTCCTTTACTAAGAAAAGCACACTGCTCCTAAAAAAATGAAATCAGATAAGGAATGACTGAACGAGTATGTGAATATCTCGCTCTATGATAGGTGGCCTGTAGTGTAAGAAATGAGTATCGGCTAAACTTACAATGCGATTGAATTCCAGAGCTACATCAGCAACCGGAAGAAAAATGTGTTGATAACTTTCAATGGATATTTTGTCGTATGCCTCATATGTATATTCCTCCGAATCAATTTTAAAGGTTGCATCTTCGCAGCATCCTTTGTGATTGATGGACGTGTGGCTTATGCTTCCGCGATGATCGCAAGCATTGTTATGCTTCTCGCACTGTTGCGCAGCACCAAAAATTGACATGCTTTGTACCTCGCCTCCACAAAAGTGAAAACTGATGGAATGACTGATTACGGAAACCAGAACAAAGAGGGCTAGTGACCCTGCCAATATTTTTCGTGTAGTTTTCAACAGCAAGCAAATATACGAGAATTCTACAGACTTCGTTGTTACATAATTCTGGTAAAGAGTTACAGAATTTCGAAGCAGTTGTTGTTTTTAGCTTAAAAAGTAGGATTCCGAGGTTCAAGTGCAGAGGGGAACTTGAGTTAAGCAGACATCCTTCTGGATGTGCAAAAAATAAAAAGGGAAACCGAAAAGTTCATCGGTTTCCTCTTTTATTTCGTTTACCCATTCCTTTGGAAACAAAGCTGAGTAATAATCACCAAATCTTGTTTTCGCTCTGAATTTATTTATCCCACCACAGCCTTGCGAAAATCCCCGTCACTTTAGGCACCTTTTGAGGATTTTTATCCAGTTCATCCTGAGGGTAAAGCAGTCTTCGTATAAACTCCGAAGCGACTTGCGTACCATCATCTTTCTTTGGAATGGTGATCCAGTTTGGGTATTTGAAGTCATGCCTTCTCATATCTGTCCAGGTTTCCTCTTCCATGGTAAACATTGCCTTCCACTTTTCAGTCATTATTTTTTCTACTGAGATTGTCGCGGCCGTTTCGCTGGCATAAGTGGAGAGGTAAGTAGCTATTCTTGGATCGGCCTTATCATTAACGACAAGTTCTATTTGCTCTTTCACGGCTGCGTTTAGAGCCGCTGCTGCTCTGGGCAAATTGCCGAGCCTGAATGCGGCCTCCGCTTCAATAAAAAGCAATTCAAAATAGGTTGCCACCATATGGTCGGAGTTGGGCTTTCCGTACCATCCCTCGGGGCCTACTGCTGAAATTGGCTCATTGGCCCCTGTGCCATTTAATTTACCCACAAAGCCAATAATTGTGCCCGTTTGAGAGTCATTTGGTGACCAGTACGATTCCAATCGAGGGTCACCCTGCGCCACTTGTTTATCCAATAAATTTTTTGAGGCAACAATGGCTGGATCCTGCCACAAAAGATACCACCTGTTCGAAATTTCAGAAGTACCCTCGTATCTCATTTTTAAATCGGTGGTTGAACTGATGCCTGCGGCTTTAGCTGCATCTACGTGTAACAAGGCCTGGGTTGCACTACCCGTGGGGTCTATTTTACTCAAATGGTTGGCATACCGTGCCTTCAATAAATAGGCAGTGGCAATCCAGGCATCAACATTACCATTGCGCAAGAAGTCGCCATCAGCCAGCGAACGGAATGAGTTTTTGCCCATGTCAGTAATTGCCTCTGAAAGAAGGCGTTGGATTTCGGTGTAGATAAATTCCTGACTGTCGTAAGCCGGGAATACGTTGTTGGGGTTGAGTGCTTCCTTCCATGGGATTTCTCCATAAACATCGGTAAGTGTTCCTAACGCAAGAGCCGTTAAAATTTTTGCTACTCCAACGTAGTGCCATGATCCTTCCTTCTCCGCCCGGGCAATAATATCCTTGTATGAATTCAAGGGTCCCGAATACAAACCATTAAATAAAAAACTAAAGCTGTTATTGTCAATTACATATTGGTCTGCATTCACACCAGAGGTATAATAGCCGGCAAAATGCTGCGTGAACGTACCCATGAATCCTTCCCTTCGTCCGCCAAAATTATCCAGTTGGGCATAAATGGCCGCAGGAAGAAGCACATTGACGGTCGCATTTTCGGGGCTGTTCTTGCTCTTGTTGATCTCCTCAAATGTCTGATCGCAACTTACGTTTACAAACATTCCAGCGAGTATAAAAAACGTCTTTAATGATAAATTTTTCATCTGTAAAAGATTTAGTTTGAATATTTCTATCAATCGATATTCACATCAGGGTTTTTCTTTAGAGCTAAAATTTGACGCGCGCGCCTATTTCAAACGACTTGGTATTGGGAAAAACAAAGTCATCGAACCCCTGAATATTGCCAACACCGTTCGCACTTAGTTCCGGATCGTTGCCCGAATAAGATGTACTTAACCAAGCATTTCGAGCGGTGAACGTTATTTCAAACTCCTGGATCAAAAGGCGGTTAAGCCACGCTTTCGGGAATGAATAACCCAGGTAGATATTGCGTAATCTCCACCAAGAGGCATCTTCGATATTATTTTCACCTACTCTTCGATACGTATTTTGCCAAAATGCAGGCGTTAGCGGTGCCGCAAGATTATTGGGGGTGCCATTGGCAAATACTCCGCCCCAGTTACGGGTGGCATTGGCATAGGCATCACTGGCTGAGTAATATCTTTGCTCTGTGATCTTCGCCAGACCGGAGTAAACAAGTTGGGCGCCATATCCATTCACTACATTCCCGCCTTGTCTGCGCTCCAGTGTAAAGCCAAACTTAACTCCTTTGTAGGCAAGGCTTGACGATATTCCCAATATCCAGTCAGGATTTACATTGCCCATAATGACCCGCTGATTATTGCGCAATGGCTGGCCATTGGCATCTACCACGATGGGTGCGTTTAGGTAATTGGGATCGTTTTCAGAAACCCCGTACCGCTTATAGGGATAGTCGTAAAGGGCACCCAACTGCTCACCAACTTTTGCAACGACCAATGCTTGGGCCCAATTTTCGGTGCCTGAGCCTAAAATTACCAGATCACGGCCATCAGCAATTTTTTCAACTCTGCCGCGGTTTCTGTAAAAGTTGAAGTAGGTGTTCCAGACTAGCCCACTTACTTTTACCGGATTGTTAACGGACAGAGTCATCTCAATACCTTTGTTACTTACCGATCCGAGGTTGTCTAATTTATAAACATACCCCGTGGCCGATGAAACTGGCACCTGGATAATCTGGTCTTCGCTGAAGCGTGAGTAATACGAAAAATCAAGGCCAATCAGATTGTTAAGAAAAGAAGACTCAAATCCCACTTCAGTTTCGGATGTCCGCTCCGGGCGCAAGTTAGGGTTTCTTAAAAGTGTGCTTTGTGAAAAGCGGGGCATTCCAAAAACATTCGGATTACTTTTTAAGTAAATATTATTGAGGCTCTGCGTGGGCGCATCGTTTGCACCTCTGGCCAAAGACATCCTCAATTTTAAAAATGAAAGCCAATTGTTTTTTATCAGTTCAGAAGCTATGAAGCCCACGTTGGCAGAGGGATAAAAGAAGCTGTTATTGTTCTTTGGTAAGGTAGATGACCAGTCGTTACGGCCTGTTAACCCCAAATATAACATGTGGTTGTATCCGAATGTTAAATCGCCATAAGCGCCTATAAGCATTTTCCCATTATCATTGCGCGTGACACTCTGGGTAACGGTATTTGAAATATCAAGGAAATCTCTTAGCACAAAAGTGACACCCCTACTGTTTATACCGTTTTGATTCCACCTGTAAACATTGTTTCCAACCAGATAACTAACATCTAATTTGCTGTTCAGCTTTACATTTCCGGATGCAATAAAATCGCTTGTTATATCACTGCTTGTCAACCGGAATTCATTTATATCTCCTTTTACATCCGGACTTTCTGCTGACCCTATTGGCCGCGCGGCAGTCCGGGCATCGCTATAGGTGTCAATCCCTACGTTCCAACTTAACTTCAACCAATCGGTGGCTTTCACATCAAACTTAACGCTACTGATGAGCCGGTTTACCCGCCAGGTTTCACCTTCTTCGTTAACAGTCCATTGGGGGTGAGTGGTCCCATTGGGAAACCACACTTTGTCTCCGTTTGCATCTTTGTAAGGATAGGAGTTTACATCCCAGAAATTATTCCAAAATGGAAACGCGGCCAGAATACCATTCGGGGCTCTTACACCGGTCTGGGGGTCGGTTCCGCTTTGCCGCAAACGCTTGCCCCCCGT
>JAIENH010000082.1 GCA_019751475.1 Cyclobacteriaceae bacterium | reverse complement strand
TGATAGATATTCTCTAACTGCTTCCTTTATTGTTAGTTCTCTCATTTCCTTATAATCTTTAGACTACAGATGCTTAACGTAAAATAAGCTACTGGATTTCATGGTTTGATTTTTTTTTGAAGTTTCGTATAAGTGTTAATAGTATTTAGCAAGGAGAAGTAAATCCACTCCAACTGTTCTTCATGAATAATGTCCTTCGTACTTTCTTTATTATGTCGTATGTCAAAATTGTTCACTATTTGGAAAAAATCACTGATGTCCTTTTGTTTAAAATACGTTTCTAAATCTTTTCTTAATGGTTCGAGTATGTAAATCAATGTCTCACATGCAGATCTCATTTTATCCATAGTCCTTGGTTCTTGAAAAAAGAGGTCCTGTGCGTGACTAATTTTTATATCTGTTTCAATGTTCCAAGTTGTAATTCTTTTGAGTTACGAGTCCAATTAGCGGAATCGCAGGCAATTCTTTATCAATTTGCTCGATTCCAGAGTCAGTAAGCTGAACTGAAAGGTATTTTTTCCTGTGTCGCCCAAATTCGTTCGAGTCTTTCCATTTGATTAAATATTTGTCCTCAAGAAAATTCATGACCCGATTGAACTCATCTATTTCCTCTCCATAACAAATAGGATAGTCACGGGGTGACGATAAGTCAAATGTTTTATAAGCTTTTCCACCCTTATTGTAAAGATGACGTAGTAAGTGCATTGCTTTTTCTCTAAACTCCGTTGGATACTTGTAATTTTTTATTCCAGTCGATAAGAACTCTTCATTTATTAAAGGCGGTTCTTGTTCGTTTTCAAAAGCATTTCTACAAATTCCAGCTAATACTGGATAGTTTGTCTGCTTTTTGTTTACGAGGACGGTATATGTTGATAAGGCAATCTTAACTAGTCCAACGGGAGCAAACTCATAACTAAGAACTAATGGATTTGAATTGTCAAACTTTACAGTGTTGTCAAATTTAAACCCTGTCAGAATGCAGCTTAAAATGTCGTTCATTTTTAAAGTTTATCGCCAATTTTTTATAGAAAAGCTTAGTACCAAACCGAATCCATTTACAACAACCATTATCTTATCAACCTCACCAACTTCTCCATCGCTGCTTTGTTGGCGGGTGTGTTGATGGTCTCTACAATGCCTTGTTTTTCGCGGGTGGTCAGGCGCCAACTTAGTGAGGCGCGCGCACTGTGCTGACGTATGCTGTCCATCTTTTGAAGAATGGGTGAGTAGCCGGTGGGCATGTATTGAATGTCCACCCGGTCGATGCTGCCTTCAAACCAGGTGTGGGCATAGCCTACGAGGTTGTCGTTGGTGATGTCTTGAAAATTTTCAAAGTTGTTGTACACACTTGCAATGGGCTGTGTGAAATCGTCAATGATCGTGTTGCCTTTTTCTTCGGAGATGGGTGCCAACTTGGGTGAATCGCGTATCGATACAATCACGATGCCCGAAGTGTTTTTGGCGATCCATTCCCGGAAGGAATATAAAAACCGAATGGCATCGGTGATGCCAAAATTATCCGAGATACCCGCATCCATGATCTGGATAGGAGGGCTCGTGGGTAGCGTGGTATTAGGCGTGATATAGGGAAAGGTCGCGCTCATACGTAAGGCTGATAAAAAGCGCAGGTCGCTGCCACCGTGGTAGGCAAACATTTTTTGAAAATCTACTCCGCTCAACTTTGGGTTAGTGTATAAAGGGAAGTTTAGAATCTCAGCATTCATGTACGATACCGGTTGCGCAGCGATGTAGAGTTTTCGTCCATCATTCACAATGGTGGGAGAGAGTATCACCATCGGCACGATGGCTTCCGCCTCCGGCTGTTGGTAGTCGGAGATGGTTTTGTCCATAAGGTTTTCCGTGTCAAGGTTCAGTTGCTCCTCGAAGGTGTAGCCACGGTCGCGCGAATAGCGTTGGCCCGCATATTCAAACTTGCTGAAACCGACAAACAAATCATTGGCCAGCAGGCTGAAGATAAGTGGGTTGAGATTGTCGGTGGCGATTTCATCGCGGTGGCGTTTTGAATACGGCCCGATGGGTTCGCCCAGTTTGTGCCGTAAAATAATTTCACGAAAGTAGCTGGCGCCAATGAGCCCGCCCGAAGCACCCGTGATGAGAATACATTGGTTCATCATCTTGCCACCCGTGAGGCTGTCGGCTTTTTGCATGGCGTTCAATGTCCAGAGCGCGGCCCGCTTGCCACCACCGCTGGCGCATACAAACACCATCTTGGGCGGAGTGCTATCGCCAAATTTCTTTTTCCAATTATTTAAAATGCCGATGGTGTGCTCACGAGCACCCGCGATGCTCGTGCTATCGTTTATTTTTTTGAGTTCTTCAATGGTGTACTCTACAGGCGCGGCTTTGTAATTCAAGCCGAAGGCCTGATACTTTTTGGTGAGCCATCCTTCGCCAACCAGGTGATTAAGAACCAAGAATAATATTAAAGCCATCGTAGCCGACCATCCGCCAAACCAATACGAGAAAGCTCCCGATAGCATGACGAAGATGGTGAGGAAGATCATGAAACTCGCGGCCGCAGGAAATTGAAAAGCCGGATAGTCTTTGAAGATGCCCAGCGTGAGCACCATGGCGAAGATGAATAACTCGATGACGATAAGGTTGAATTGATTTTGATCAAATACCTGGATTATAGTGCTCTTGTCGTAAAAATCTTTTTCGTCATTTACTTGTTTGAATCGCAAATCGTAGTCGAAATAGTTATCTACCCGCACTTGCTTTTTGCGTGCCGTGTCAAGCTTGCGCATGGCGCTGGCGCGCGTCACTTTCATATTGCTTTTAATTTTTTCGTCCAGGCGGCAGACCATGTACTTGAAAATGTCTTTTTGCGTGAAGTAGAAATAGATTTGCAGTAAACCTGCCATGGCCAGGTAGCCGGCAAAGAAGCCGCCTAACTCTTCCACCAGTTCAAGGTTGGAGGTGTATTCATTATTCGTTTGAAAGCTGATCATCTGGTAGAGGTACGTGATCAGGAAAGCCACAGGCAACACACTGTTGTTCAGGCTGAATTTGGCAAAGGGTCTGCGCAGAGCACCCACAAACGAAAACCTGTGGCCGTCTGATATGTAGCAGGTAATGTTGAACGCAGCCGTAAAGCCCGACACCATCACCCCGATGATAAAGAAGCTGGTGAAATTTACTTTGTTGAGATACTCCGGGTCAAGAAAGAGGT
Organism: Cyclobacteriaceae bacterium; assembly: GCA_019751475.1. Classification (GTDB taxonomy): domain Bacteria; phylum Bacteroidota; class Bacteroidia; order Cytophagales; family Cyclobacteriaceae; genus ELB16-189. The sequence continues at coordinate 4,499 of JAIENH010000082.1, read as the reverse complement.
AGGGGATGCCGAGGTACTTTCCAAAATTTCCCGTGATCATGGCGAAGAGAATGATCCAGCACAGAATCAGCACGTGGTTGCGCTTCAGGTTGGTGAGGAGCAACTGCACAGGGAACGAATAGAAGAGTGCGTCTGTAAATCGAATTAATCTTGCCATAGACAGTGTACGATTTCAAGGTAGGAAAATGAAATGAGAATCGCGAAGATGCACGCAAGGATTTATAAAAATCAGACCATCTTTGCGGCCCGGTGGGTACGTCATCTCCGTCCAGGCGTCTGTATTTTGTGCAGGGTGTTATCATCGCCCTGGCCGGAGCGGTGTGTTTTTCTACCAAGGCTATCTTCGTCAAGCTAGCGTACCGCGACACTACTATTGATGCACTCACGTTGCTGGCGCTGAGGATGGTGTTCTCCATTCCTTTCTTTGCCATCACGGCTTTTGCTTCTTCTTCCAAGAGTACGAATGTAAAATTCACGCTGCCGCAATGGCTGTACATCGCGGTGATCGGCTGCCTGGGCTATTACATTAGCAGCCTGCTTGATTTTCTCGGACTCCAGTTTGTGTCAGCTGGCATCGAGCGGTTGATTTTGTTTATTTATCCTACGTTGGTGCTGCTCATGTCTTCGCTGATTTTTAAAACGAAGATCAAGCCTTTGCAATGGCTCGCCCTGGTGATCACGTATGGCGGCTTGTCGCTTGCCTTTTTCAATGAGGTAGTGCTTGAGCAGAACCAAACCTCAAATTTTCTATACGGTTCGCTGCTGATTTTTGTCTGTGCCTTTACCTACGCAGCCTATATTGTGGGTAGCGGAAGACTCATTCCCCAGGTGGGTGCTACCAAATTCAACAGCTATGCCATGGGCTTTGCTTCGATAGGTGTGCTGCTCCATTTTTTTATCGGCAGTTCTGTCTCGCTGTTTCATTTGCCGCTGATGGTTTATGTGTATAGTTTTTTGATGGCGATTTTTTCTACCGTCATTCCTTCGTATTTGGTAACAGCCTCCATCAATCGCATCGGTGCCAACAATGCAGCTATTGTTGGAAGCGTGGGCCCAGTGTCAACCATTTTGCTGGCGTATATATTTCTGAATGAATCGGTTACGGTGTGGCAATTAGCCGGTACTGCTATGATTTTGATTGGTGTATTCATCATCAGTCGCCAGAAGTGAAAGGCGATGATTTTTAATGAGCGAATGAAAATTTTCTGCGAAAATCTGCGGTCTTAAATCAGCGCGAAATCAGCGGGAAAGCAAGTAAATTGAAAATTCGGAGTACACCCTTTTTAATTTTCATCATTCGATATAAAGTTGTAACTCGTACAACGTAAAAAATCGATTTCACTGAGTTCGTTTACCATCTATCGGTCATCGGCCGGTTCGGGCAAAACCCGCACCCTCGCCAAGGAATTTCTCTTGCTCGCGCTGCGGTGGCAGGCGGGCTACTTTCGCTACATCCTCGCGGTGACGTTTGCCAACAAGGCCACGCAGGAAATGAAAGACCGTATCCTGCTTTACCTGGATCAATTTGCACGGGGCATCACCAACAACCTGAGCGAAGAAATCAAGACTGAACTTCAACTCAGCGACCGCGAGCTACAGTCGAAGAGCAAGGAAGTGCTTAGTGCCATTTTGCATTCCTACTCCCAGTTTTCTATCAGCACCATCGATTCTTTTTTCCAGCGTGTCATCCGGTCGTTCACACGGGAGGCGGGCCTGCTGGGAAATTTCCGTTTGGAAGTTGATAATGACCGCGTGCTGGCCGAAGTAATTGACGAGGTGATGGTGGAGCTTGGAAAAGATGAGGAATTAACACAATGGGTCGTGCAGTTTTCGCGCGATAAACTGCTGGAGGGAAAAAATTGGAACACGACTGTAGAACTGCAAGACTTTGCCAAGGAGATTTTCCGCGAGCAGTTCAAAGAGGTGGAAGAGGAGATCTTGCAGGAAAGCAATGATCCCGCTACCTATAAAAAGATACTGCGCGAATTACAGAAGGAAGTGGGCATCTATCGCCAAACCATGAAGGCCAAGGCAGTAAAGGCGTTGAAGATCGTATCCGACCACCGACTTTCGGTCAACGATTTTAAAAACAAAAACAGCGGCACGGCCTTTCGGTATTTCAGTGTGTTTGCCAATGAAGAATATTATGATTCTTCAAAAGCACGCATTCAATCTTCGCTTACAGATTCGAAGGAGTGGTTTGATCAAAAGCGTTCTGACTGGCCTCAACTCAGAACCTTGGTGGAGAGCCAGCTCATGCCTGCTTTGCGCGATATGGTGGACTATGACCAACGTCACTATTCATCGTTTAAGTCGGCAGAAGTAGTGTTGAAGAATTTTTATGCCTTCGGCCTGCTGACCTACATCACCAAAAAACTGCGAGAGTACAAAGACCAAAACAATGTCATGTTGCTCTCAGATGCCCCGTCATTTCTAAACAAGATTATTGGCGATACCGACACTCCGTTTGTCTATGAGAAAGTGGGCTCGCTGTATCGACATTATCTCATTGATGAGTTTCAGGATACCTCCGGCTATCAATGGAAAAATTTTCTACCACTCGTTAAAGACTCACTCGATTCCGGTCGCAAGAACCTGGTAGTGGGAGATGTGAAGCAATCCATTTATCGTTGGCGCGGCAGTGATCCTGAACTACTGCAATCAAAAGTTGTGGGCGACCTGGGTCACCACGAAGCGGATACCCAACCGTTGCCACAAAATTTCCGGAGCGCTTCCAACATTGTAAAATTCAATAATACGCTTTTTGAAGAAGCCGCAAAGAGGATTTCGGAGTTGGTGGAAAGTCCACTTCACACAAATGTTTTTGACGATGTGCAGCAACAAGTGGCGAGACCGGATGTGCTGGGATTTGTGCATGTTGAGTTTTTAGAAAAACGGGAAGACATTTACGAGGCGGCTTTAGAGGAGCTACCGGGTTGGCTTGAGAAGTTACAAGATAATGGCGTTGCACTATCAGATATAGCGTTTTTGGTGCGGAGAAACGATGAGGGTCAGCGCATTGCCAGCTATTTATTAACCTATCAACAGATACATTCAAGTGGAAAATATAGGTATGATGTAGTGTCAAATGAGTCGTTGCGATTGGATACATGTTCTTCTGTCAACCTTATCATTAGTGCGCTGCAATATTTGCAAAATCCTGTGGATGCGATTGCCAAAGCACAATTGTTGTACGAGGTTACTAAGGAAAAAGCCACTGATGCAGGTTTGTTTGAGCACATCAATACCGATCGCTGGAAAGAGAATTTGCCTACTGCATTTTGGGAGCGCGAGTTATTTCTGCGAAAGCTATCCGTGTTTGAGTTGACGGAAGAAATCATTCGCTTGTTTGAATTAGGAAAAGACGATAGCGAGTTAGCTTACCTGCACGCCTTTCAAGATCTTGCCCTGGAGTTTTCGGGTCAGGAGAAAAATGATGTTAACTCATTTCTCACCTGGTGGGCTGACAACAAAGATAAGGAGAAAGCATCTATAAAAGTATCGGGCAATGTCAATGCGGCTACAATCCTGACCATACACAAGGCCAAGGGTCTGCAGTTTCGATTTGTGTTAGTGCCGTTTTGCGATTGGTCGCTCAATCACGGTCGTCCGCCCCTGATGTGGGTACGGTCGGATGCGCCACCGTTTAACACGATGGGACCTTTAGCAGTGCAATATTCTTCGTCTCTGGAGAAAACAGTTTTTGCCGAGGCCTACACCCACGAGCGCTCACTGGCCTATTTGGACAACCTCAATATTTTATACGTGGCGCTCACGCGTGCTGAAGAAGGAATGATAGTGATGGCACCTTTGCCCCCGGAGAAAGGAAGGAAAATTTCTACGGCAGGAGCACTTCTGGCCGAAAGCATTCATGGAAATGCTACCCTGTCCGCTTCTTTCGATGGACGAATATTTAAAATGGGGAGCCTTCAACCGTATCAACCTAAGGCAAGCGAGCACTCGACCATATCACTTGACCACTACTATACTACCGACTGGCGCGACCGGCTCTTAATCAAGAATCGTGGCACCGAATTTTTCTCTGATGAGACAGAAAAGCGCAGTAAAATCAACTATGGCATCTTGGTTCACCAGGTGCTTGCGCGGATTCATTACAAGAGCGAAGCCGAAAAAGCGCTCGACAAATTTATGCGAGAGGGAGAGTGGGGGCCTACCGAGAAAGAAACTATTCAAACACTCGTGATGAAAGTGCTGGAGCATTCCCGATTAGCGCCATTCTTTGGCAAGCCGTGGATTGTGCGCACGGAAGAACCTGTATTGTTGCCGGGCGGTCGTGAGCACCGGTTTGATCGTGTGGTGACCCATGGCAACCGGGCTGTCATCATCGATTATAAGACGGGAAAAAAGAAATCGAGTGATCGCGAGCAGATGGAAGCCTATGCGATGACGTTGACAAAAATGGGCTATGCCAAAGTTGAGGGCTGCCTGGTGTATCTCGGTGATGAAATCGAATTAGTGGAGGTGATTGATCAATCGGG
>JAIENH010000176.1 GCA_019751475.1 Cyclobacteriaceae bacterium | reverse complement strand
ATTTAAAAAAATCATGCGAGTCCCTCATGAAAACATAGTTATTTTGCAATTCTATATTTTTGTCGGACAACAGTGATAAAAAGTAGTTTATTCATTTGTAATGAGAGGGGCAATAGTAATGTTTCCCAAGATACGCGGCCACAAGTGACTATCATACACATGGCGAATTTTGATTCAACAGCTTTTTATTTATCCCTGTTTTAGGGGATGTATTACGTTTCTGCTAAGTTCATATTTGTTATGCGATTCATTCGTAATTGTCCCTTAAATCATCACAAGCCATGAATTACATCAAGCTAATTGCCGCATTCTGTCTTTTTATCATACTGTGTTTTTCTGCACAGTCGCAAACCAACAATGGCATTGATCTCAACAAAGTACCTCCGCAATGGGTGTGGCAAAAAGGCAGATATGAAAATCAGTGGGCCATCACGGGGCCTATCCAAAAAGAACTACTACGCATTTTTCAACCATTACCCGATGGTATCTACGCTACGTTTGGTATTGCGGCTGGTGGCGACCCGGCTATGGGAGAAGGCACACCAAAATTTTACGGGCCTTATCTCATGCTGAAAAAATATGAATATGTGTCATCGCTGAAAAAATTACAGCAAGAAGGCGAGACAGGCTGCTGGATATACTTTCAGACCAATACATTAAATGGTCTCCACTGGAATTTACCGGGCGGGGTGTTTGATATTACACTTAACGGTGGAAACTCTCCATTGTACGTATGCAATCTTAAGACAGAAACTGATGCAAGCGGTAACCGAGTGCTTTACACCTCTTCATATGGTGTGGATAATCTGATGGCGGGCTATTGGTTTTCTGCTAACAACCGGATTCCAGTTCGCAAGGTCACAAGAAAAGAACTGTTCAACTCCTACAAAATCTATATGGACAAGGTATGGGACGAGTTCATCGCCAAGTATGAAAAATCAATTCCTGCGGATGAAAAACGATACAATAGCCTGACACCTGAGCAAAAAAAAGAAGGAAACTATTGGCCCGATTTACTGCAACGTAACAAAAAAGAGTTGAACGATCTCAAGCAAAACAAGGCGCAGTTGGCCCAATGGTACAACCAGCAAATGCAGTCAGCCAACCTGGATGCGCCTGCCATGGTAGAAAATTTATCCAAGGATGTTGATGTGAAAAAACTGGATGTCAAAGAAGGTTTCAATGTGTGGATAGACGACCCCACGTTTTTTGATAAGGCAAAAAGCGCTGACGAGCCACAGTTTATTTTCCTTCACGTAAGACGACAGGATACCGATTTGCCAAAGAAGCTGTTTGTCGATCGCTTTAGCGATGCCTTTAATTTAGATGTGCTTTGCAAAATGACGGGTGAAGCTCCCAAGAATCCGACAGGAGCCAATACAATAACGGCTTCGCTTACAACAGCTAAAACAGAAACAAAAAAAGAACAAGAAAAAGCCGGAACACTCGCCATCGACTTTCAAAAAGATGCTGTGGGTAGTTTCCCAGTCAAGTGGAATGGAATGAAAAATAGTACTGTGCAGAATTACAAAAATGATAAATGGCTGGCATTAAGAGAAGCAGGTTACTGGTATCCCCGGCAGTTCAACAAATCGATTGAAAATGGCTTCGCACTTTCATTCAACCTGGAGTGGAATCAAGATATTTCGTACTACAGCGGTTTGTTTGCCGTAACCTTTGCCGAAATGGAATATGATAACGCGAAGCAGGGTTTTAAGACCAGTAACAACGAAGCAGATTATTACAGCTTCTACGATCGGTATGTGGCAAATTTTAATCGCATTACGCTCAGCTTTGATCCGTATTTTAATGATGCCGGCTCCTTGCAAGTAACAGTCATTGATAAAAATGGCATCAGCAAATTTGATCAAAAAGTTTTGTTGCCGAATTTCTATAAAGAAAAGAACAGTCATGTTCTTCAAACACGCAGAGAAGGCAACAAACTGGTAGTGACCGATAACGGAACAGGCATCGCTGAGTTTGACAATGTTTTCACCTCAGGCATCCGGTACAACTTCTATGTATTCAGCCGGTACAAATCCAGCAATGAAGAACCTACGGACATGTTCTATGTGAATAACGTACAGGTGAGTTATTAAAACCAAGGCTAAAAACTCAGCATCAACTCGCTGCGTTCGCGTAAAGAGGTTATGTTTTCCCTAACTTCTATATTTGCCTGCATCACAAAAAAGTCAAATGGCAGGAGCAGGCGCAATGGACACCCCGTTAATGAAACAGTACAACGCCATCAAGGTGAAGTACCCGGGCGCTCTATTGCTTTTTCGCGTGGGCGATTTTTATGAAACGTTTGGTGAAGATGCCATCAAGGCAAGCAAAGTTCTTGACATTACGCTTACCAAGCGCGGCAATGGCTCAGCTTCTGAAATTGAATTGGCTGGTTTTCCTCACCACGCGCTAGATAATTATTTGCCGAAGTTGGTAAGGGCAGGCCATCGTGTGGCCATCTGCGATCAGTTAGAAGACCCACGCTTTGTAAAGGGAATTGTAAAACGTGGCGTTACCGAATTGGTTACGCCCGGTGTTTCGTTCAATGATAATGTGTTGGAGAAAAAGCAGAATAATTTTCTTGCTTCCATGCATATCAGCAAAAATGTATTCGGGGTTTCGTTCCTAGATATCAGCACGGGCGAGTTTTATGCCGCACAAGGCACTGAGGTATATGTGAACAAACTCATTCAAAGTTTTGGCCCAGCCGAAATTATTTTCTCAAAAACCCATCGCGAAAAATTTGAAGCGCAGTTTGCCGAAGGCTATGCCACGTTTGCGCTGGATGAATGGGTGTATGCGTTTGATTTTGCCAACGAGAAACTAATCAGTCAATTCAAAACCAACACACTGAAAGGATTTGGCATTGATGGCATGAACGAGGCTATCATTGCGGCCGGGGCCATTTTGCATTACCTCGAAGCTACCGAGCACAAGGAGACCAATCACATCGCGGCCATCTCGCGCATCGATGAAGAAAAGTACGTGTGGCTCGATCGATTCACTATTCGGAATTTGGAAATCGTGCATTCACCTAACGAAGGCGGGGTGCCGTTGTTGCAGATTTTAGATCAGACCATCACGCCCATGGGCTCGCGCCAGTTGAGGCAATGGATGATTTTACCCTTAAAAGAAAAGCTGGCTATCGAAGAGCGATTGCAGATTGTTGAGCATTTTTATTTGAATGCCGATCTCTCCGAAAAAATTACGGAACATCTACGGCACATTGCCGATTTAGAGCGTCTGATTTCAAAAGTGGCCGTAGGGCGTGTGAACCCGCGCGAGTTGTTGCAACTGAAGCGATCATTACAGGCTATTCTTCCAATCAAAGATGTATTGCTGAAAAGTTCAAAACCCGAACTGATAAAGTTGGGCGATCAACTGCACCGATGCGAGTTTCTGTTGGAAAAAATTGAAAAAGAATTGAAAGACGATGCGCCTATGCTCATGCACATGGGCGGCATCATCAAAGAAGGTGTGAATGCCGAGTTAGATGAGTTGCGTTCCATCGCTTTCGCGGGAAAAGATTATTTGTTGCAAGTGCAGAAACGCGAAGTGGAGCGTACTGGCATCAACTCGTTAAAGGTTTCTTACAACAAAGTCTTTGGCTATTACCTCGAAGTCAGCAATGCCAACAAAGACAAGGTGCCGAGTGATTGGATACGCAAGCAGACGCTGGTGAATGCCGAGCGCTACATCACTGAAGAACTAAAGGTGTACGAAGAGAAAATCCTTCACGCGGAGGAAAAACTCTCCGTGATTGAAGTACGCTTGTTTACTGAGTTGGTGCAGCACACAGCCGATTACATTTCACAAATCCAGCAAAACGCCCGTGTGATTGCCGTGTTGGATTGCCTGTTGTCATTTGCGAATACCGCCCGCACCAACAAATATGCAAAGCCAGAGATCAGTGACTCTACACGACTGGCCATCAAAGCAGGTCGCCACCCGGTTATTGAAAAGCAACTGCCAGTAGGTGAAAGCTACGTGCCGAATGACATTTACCTCGATACGGAAACACAACAAATCCTGATCATCACCGGCCCTAACATGGCAGGTAAATCAGCTTTGCTCAGACAGACCGCCTTGATTGTGTTGATGGCGCAGATGGGAAGCTTCGTTCCCGCGGAGGTTGCCACCATCGGTATTGTCGATAAAATTTTCACCCGCGTTGGCGCCAGCGACAATCTCTCGCGTGGCGAATCGACCTTTATGGTGGAGATGATTGAGACCGCCAGTATCTTAAATAATCTCAGCGATCGCAGTTTGATTTTGATGGATGAGATTGGTCGCGGTACTTCTACTTATGACGGTGTTTCCATTGCATGGGCGATTGTAGAGTATTTGCACCAGCACAAAGACTACAAACCCAAAACACTTTTTGCCACGCACTACCACGAGCTCAATCAACTGACAGAAGATTTTGTGCGTGTGAAAAACTTCAATGTAAGTGTGAAAGAAATTGGCGACAAAATTATTTTCATGCGTAAGCTGAAAGAAGGGGGCAGCGAGCACAGTTTTGGTATTCACGTGGCGCAAATTGCAGGTATGCCCAACAAAGTTGTGCTACGGGCAAATGAAATTCTTCATTTCCTAGAAAAAGACAAGCACAAAAACGAAAAGGCAAAGAAGTTTGAAGAACTACCCAAAGCCACTCAACAAATGAGTTTGTTTGAGATCGACCCTAAATCAAAAGCCATACACGAAATGCTGTCGCAGATCGACATCAACACCATTAGCCCCGTGGAGGCGTTGTTGAAGTTGAATGAGGTGTTGACTCTTCTGAAAAAGCGATCACATTAGCTCTTGAGGGAAAATATACAATACTCGATTTAAGCTCATCAAGCTTAACTAAAGTAATATAGTAGTTAATTTTAACGGTAGTAAAGTTAACTTAATAAGCTTTTTAGTTAACTTTGTCTAACCGAACAAGCAAATGGACTTTCAATCAGGCAGCTTCATCCAGCAATCAGGCTACAAAGCTTTTCAGCCTAACCCTATCAACAAACCGTTTCGGTTTGACTATACGGATTTGCTGCCATTGATTGAACAAGCAAATCTCAAGTTAGGCGAATTGAGCGCTTATTCGGAGTTGGTACCCGATGTGGATCATTTCATAAAACTCCATGTAGTAAAAGAGGCAACTGTGTCAAGCCGTATTGAAGGTACACAAACCAACATGGAAGAGGCGATGCTACAAGAAAATGAAATCGAACCTGAAAAGAGAAATGACTGGCTTGAAGTAAACAATTACATCAAGGCTATGAATGAAAGTTTGGCCAATCTTGAAAAGATCCCACTTTCATCTCGTCTATTGCGGCAAGCACATGCTCTTTTGTTGAAAAATGTGCGTGGTGAACACAAGATGCCTGGTGAATTTCGGACCAGTCAAAATTGGATAGGCGGATCGGGCTTAAGGGATGCAGTGTTTATTCCTCCAATCTGGCAAGAGGTTGATCCGTTAATGGGCGATCTTGAAAATTTCTTGCATAACGAAAATACAGGACTGCCGCATGTCATTAAAATAGCATTAGCTCATTACCAATTTGAAACGATTCATCCTTTTTTGGATGGTAATGGTCGCATTGGCCGAATGATGATCACCTTGTATTTTATCCACACGGGCGTTATGAAAAAACCGGTGCTTTATCTGTCTGACTTCTTTGAACGCCATCGGAGTTCTTACTATGACAATTTAACAGCCGTACGTACACGAAATGATTTAAATACATGGTTACGTTTCTTCTTGGTAGGCTCAATAGAAACCTCTGAACGGGCGATTCAAGGATTGCGAAAAATACTCGAGCTGAAGAAGGACTGTGAAATCAATCGCATCGCGCAGCTTGGTAAAAGGATGAAGTCCGCACAATTATTAATGACAAAACTTTTCTCAACCCCTATTATTAGGCCAGATGAAGTGGCAAAAATCACAAACCTTTCTAAAGTATCGGCCTACAAATTGATAGCTGATTTTGAGCGGCTTGGTATCTTGCGCGAACTCAGCGGCAACCAACGTTATCGCATCTTCGCATTTCATGAATACTTTACAATTTTTAATTGATTTAGTGAAAAAAGCTCAAAGATTTATATTAACACCAGTAGTCCTGTGGAGGCGCTGTTGAAGTTGAATGAAGTGCTGACGGCATTAAAAAAGTAACTCATCTGCATTCCAACTCATCCAAAAACCAGCCCTCTTTTACATCAGGGACTGTGTAATTCATCCCTCATTTTCTACCTTGGCAATCCTAAATTACTTCTATGAAATCAGCCCTCACGTCTTCTGTAGCGCGCCTGGCCGTGCTATTGGTCGTTGTTCTCTTCGTTGCCTGTACGCAGCAAAAACCGCGCATCCTCGTCTTCACCAAAACCAAAGGGTACCGGCACGAGTCAATCGAAGCGGGGAAGGATGCCATCTTCAAACTCGGGCTCAAAAATAATTTTGATGTTGACACCACCGAAAATGCCAACGCGTTTACCGATGCCAACTTGCAGAAGTACAAGGCTGTGGTTTTTCTAAGCACCACGGGCGATGTGCTCAACGCCAACCAGCAGACCGACTTTCAGCGCTTCATCCAGGCGGGGGGTGGCTACATGGGCATCCACGCAGCAGCCGACTGCGAATACGAATGGCTGTGGTATGGAAAATTGGTAGGCGGCTATTTCAAAAGTCATCCGCAAATACAAGAGGCCATCGTGCGCAAAGCCAAACCCGATGCGCTCACCGAAGGCTTGCCGGACGAATGGAAGCGCACCGATGAATGGTACAACTACAAAACCATTTCACCTGATATCAATGTGCTCTACACACTGGATGAAACTTCATACAAAGGCGGTGAGAATGGCAGCACGCATCCCATCGCGTGGTACCATGAGTTTGACGGGGGCCGCGCCTTCTATGCCGGCATGGGTCACACCAAAGAAAGTTTTTCTGATTCATTGTACCTGGTGCATATTGAGAAAGGAATTTCGTACGCTATCGGCAATCAGAAATTAGATTATAAAAAAGCTACAGCAATTCGCGCACCCGAAGAAAATCGCTTCACCAAAGTAGTGCTGGGTTATAATTTTAATGAGCCCACGGAAATGGATATTCTGCCGGACGGCCGCATCATTTTTCTCGAACGCAGGGGGCGCGTGAAATTGTACGACCCGAAAACCGACTCTATTAAAGTCATTAATGAAGTGAAAGTGTACTCCACGCATGAAGACGGCATGATTGGCCTCACCCGCGACCCTGACTTTGAAAAAAATAATTGGGTATACATTTTCTACTCGCATCCCGAAAAATCGGCCAACGTGATTTCACGTTTCACATTCACGGGCGATAAAATTGATTTGGCCTCCGAAAAAGAAATACTGGAAGTAGCCGTGCAGCGCGAGACATGCTGCCACACGGGTGGCTCGCTGGCGTTTGGCCCCGATGGAAATCTCTATGCCTCTACGGGCGACAACACCAGTCCGTTTGAGTCGGACGGTTTCAGCCCAGCCGATGAGCGCCCGAAGCGTTTTCCGTTTGATGCACAAAAATCATCGGGCAATACCAATGACTTGCGCGGAAAAATCCTCCGCATCAAACCACAACCCGATGGCACCTACACCATTCCCGAAGGAAATTTATTCCCGAAAGGAAC
>JAIENH010000174.1 GCA_019751475.1 Cyclobacteriaceae bacterium | reverse complement strand
TAGCGCGTGTTACCGGGTCATAAATGCGCGCCAATTCTGCCTGTGAAATCGGAAATACATAAAAATCCTTTTTCCTGCCAGTGAGTGGTTCGCCTAACTTGTTAGTAAGGTCAAACATGGACGAGCCGGTCACCAACAATTTTAGTCCTTTGACTTCATCGACCATCAGCTTGAGAATTCGACCGATGTCCGGGATGCCTTGAGCTTCGTCAATGATCAATACTTGGTAGTTTGCCGTTAGTTCGCGGTAATGAGATGCAGTTCGCTTGGCAAGCAATTGCTGAGTAGTCAGATCTTCTCCGTTGAGCAATAGAATGCGCTCTTTGGGCAATTTGCTTATGATTTGGTTGATCAAAAAAGTTTTGCCCGTTCTTCGAGCACCCAGCAGGAGCACTACTTTATTGGGCTGCAGGCCTTTTAAAACCTGACTTTCCAGATTTCGGGGGATGTCCATACTTCCGTCAGTTAACTGACGCAAATTACGTAAATTCCGTCAGTTTAGTGACGGGAATTTCAGACTTCTTGAACATTTTCAATAAAACTATTTTACATACATTTACGTAATTAACCCTGTCCACCGAAGCTTTGTAACTGCCACAGTTTTAATGAAGGCAGTAGCGTAGGTGGATAACAACATTTCAAATTTTTATGAAGGGAACGAACCTTGGCGAATTTGAAGAACTGGTTTTGCTGACCATTGCTGCCTTGGTGAACGAGGCCTACAGTGTTGGCATCTGCGATGAGTTGGAGCGGCAGACCAAGCGCTCAGTAAAATTGGGCGTAGTGCATTCGGTGTTGAACCGACTGGAAGAAAAAGGTTTGGTGAAGAGTAAGCTGGGCGAAGCCACCCAGGCGCGTGGAGGCAAACGTAAACGATACTATTCTATCACCAGTGCAGGCAAATCTGCCTTGCTCAAGTCAAAAGAAGTGCGCGACCAGTTGTGGAGTATGATACCGGAGCTTTCGCTGAAGAGGATTTAATATCATGAAGATCTTTTTCAAAAGTCTTTTGGTTGTCTTTTTACTACCTGGCTATGCATTTAGCCAGATTGAAGAAAATCGTGTACCATTTGATCCTATTCGTCCAACAGTAAGTATTCTAACAGGGAAAGTAATAGACAGGAATACGGGTGCAGGTGTAAGCTACACTAACGTCAAGCTTAGCAAGAAAACCTTCAGTGTAGAGAGTGATGAAGCCGGATTGTTCACCCTCGGAATTGATAGTCTTACGATGACCGACTCTATCGAATTTACACGATTGGGCTATAAACCACTGAAGCTATTTGTTGGCAATTTGCTCCGACTCCAGAAAGTAGAAGTTAAAATGGAGGAACAATCTGTTGTGTTGCCTGAAATCATTGTAGCGCAATCAGGTAACCTGACCGCGCGCAAGATTGTTGAACAGGTGATTGACTCCATCTCAAAAAACTATATCAATCAGCCTTTCCTGATGGAATCGAAGATTTATAAAAAATTTCCCCTGGAAAACAGCGGACTGTTTATTTCCAAAATATCGGGTTCAATTTATTTCGCTTCTGGGTATCAAGACGATAATCGTAACGACAATATTCTTCTTGATACTGCTTGCATCATGAAGTATGACAGTGTGGGCAGGAGGTGGACGAAGCAAAATCAAAACAAGGATCAACTGTTTTACAACTTGGTTGGACTGTTTCTTCGAGATTTGGTGGCCTACCGTCAGAATAACTTCCTCAACAAAAAAAATCTCGATAAGTATGAATTTGACATCGAATCAATAAACGAAAGAAAGATTCTTATTCGATTCAGAAGCCTATCAATGAAGCTGGGTGTGGTGCCCTATAGCAACCTGGCCTCTTATTCAGGAACAATTGAGGTTGACAGAAAAAGACTCACTATCGTCAAACTTGCTGCGACCGCAACTATTGACCGTAAAGTCATGACCAAATCAACAGGCAAGGAGGCAACCGGCAGAATGGAAACAATTACCGAATACAGCTTGCAAAAAGACGGTAAGTATTTCTGGCACAAGAGTTCGTACAAAGACAATTTTTATCAGGAAACTGAAATCATCAATGTGAATACGTTTACAAAAATTGGCAAGCAATCTATTCCGAAAAGGAGTTGGGAGTCGGCCAGGTATGGGTGTAATTAACTGATAAGTATTGGAGAACGAGAAAAAAGATAAGACCAATCCACCGCGCTGGGCCACCCGCCTGCTCTCCTGGTATTGCAAACCTGAGCTGCTGGAAGATTTGCAAGGTGATCTGTGTGAGTACTTTGAAAGAAATGTTAGGGCGCATGGTGTAATCCAGGCAAAGTTGATTTATGCAATGGATGTACTAAAGTTTATTCGCCCATACACCGTACGTCTTCCGGTAGCCTTTTATGCTAATCAATGGGGGCTGCTCACCAGCTACTTCGTATCCGCTCAACGCAGCCTTGGCAAGCATAAGCTTAATACATTTCTCAATATTCTTGGCTTGACAATTGGAGTAGTGTGCTTCACCTTGATTTCTGCGCACCTTCAAAAGGAGTTGAGCTATGATCGTCATTACCTCGATGCAGAACGGATTTATCGCATCAGCATGTCCTGGCGTTCGCTAGATGATGGACAAACTGTGGACCTGGCGTGGGTAGATGAACCGCTGACAGCAAGACTGCGAGATAATTACCCCGAAGTTGAAGCCATTGGTTCGTTCGTTAAGAAAAGAGGCATTCTAAAAGTCAGATGCCAGCAAGGCATTTTTTCAGAAGATAATTTCTTCGATGCTGACAGCACGTATTTCAGCGTATTTCAACATGCGTGGATTGAGGGTAATCCTAAAACAGCGTTGACTGAAGTCGCCTCTGTTGTGCTCACGGAGAAGCTTGCCATCAAATATTTTGGAGATGCTCATGCCGTAAACAAAACGATCCTGATTGGCGATACACCTCACAACGTTACTGGTGTTATTCGTGACTTGCCACCTGCAACGCATTTGAAATTTGATGCCTTGGTTTCGAATCAGTCTCATTTTGATGATTGGTGTTTTACCTATGTAAAATTGAATGATCCGGGTAAGTTTTTGGCTTTTCAGCAAAAGCTTGACACGTTGTTTGCCGATGAGATGCGACCCATTTTAAATCAATCGGCTTTTGATGGATCGTATCACCTGGAAGCCCTCACAGACATTCACCTGTCCTCACAAAAACTTTTTGATGCCACAACGGGTAACCCGGCCGCACTCTATACTTTTTTTGCGCTTGCCTTTTTGGTGCTGCTGATCTCCATTATCAACTATATCAACTTGTCGGTGGCCCAGATTATGAAACGGCAAGGCGAAATCGGCATACGCAAAATAATGGGCGCCTTGCAAGGCCAGATACGAGCACAATACATGATGGAGGCAGTGGTGATGGGACTGCTAAGCTTGCTGGTAGCTGGACTCTTTTTAACGTATGCCTCTTTCGCTTGGCACGATGTTGATATCTACGCCATTGACGGAGCCAATATCTTGCCCTTGGTTGGTTTTGTTACCTGTGTGGTCATTGCTATTTGTGCGCTGGCCGGGTGGTATCCAGCTTTTCAACTTTCTAAAGTAAGTGCAATGCAAAATCTGAAAGGCACTGCACGCATACGAGATCGGAGAGGTATTAGAAATTTTTTGCTTGTATTTCAATTAACGGCATGCCTTGCGTTGGTTTTTGTAACCCACATTGTAAAAAACCAGATGACCGTCTTGAACGGAAGTACAGCACATGCGCGGGAGCAGGTGATGGTTGTCGATATACCGGATGATGAAACACTCGTATCTCAACTGCCCGGTTTAAAAAATTCAATTGAGCAACTCTCCTTTGTGAAAGGTGCCTCCTTGATTGGCTTTCAATCCACTCCGACACGCGAGACTAACTTCGATATTTTTGGAATCGAACAAAGCGCAAAACAATCCATCTACATGCTCGGGTATGTGGAGGTGGACAGTAATTATTTTGATGTGCTGGGTATCCCTTTTTTGCAGGGTCGGAATTTCAATGCATCGGATGTGCCTGGCTTTGCTGGTTCAGTGATTATTAACCAAGCCATGCAAAAGCACCTGGGTTGGTCAGATCCGCTCTCCGAAAAAATTATTTATGGTGGTTTGAAAGGTGAAGGCTTGCCCATAGTGGGCGTGGTAAGCGATTATCACGTGCACGGCAATTACCGCAAGGCCGAGCCGCTGTTATTTTATCTGCATGATGGCCTTTCGGATAAACTATTGATTAAACTTTCGCAAGCCAATGATGAAATGATTAGGCAAGTGAACAATGTGTGGAAAGATCAGCTCACAGGACTGCCGTTTGAATTTCAATTTTTGGATGATTATTTCAATAGGCAATTAGCCGATGAAAAAAGACTGCAAGGCTTGCTCACAAATTTTTCGTGGGCTACAGTTTTTATCGCTTCGCTGGGGCTTTTCGGGTTGATCAACCTCCAAATTTCGCAACGTATGAAAGAGACCAGCATCCGGAAAATTTTTGGTGCCCGTGTCTATCAATTGCTGATTCTGGTCTGGCGTGAGTTTGGAGCATTGGCATTAGTTGCCTCCATGCTCGCGTTTCCGTTCGGATATCTTTCTATTTCAGGTTGGCTCGAAGGATTTGTTAACCGCACATCGGTTTCTGTTTTTGATGTAATGCTGTCGTTAGGTTCTCTGGTGGGAGTGATGAGCCTGGCACTGGTATACCATGTATCGCAATTACTGCGCATCAATCCAATTGAAAACATAAAGTCGGAGTAGGCATATGAGACTTGCCAGCATTGTGTGTGTCCCGTTATTGTTTTGCCTGTCGGCAGGAGCGCAGAGGTTGATTCAGGGAGAAGTGAAGGATGCTGTAACGAAGGCTCCTTTGCCCGATGTTAATGTAAGTGTTACTCAATCCAGAAGAGGCACCGCATCTGATAGAGCGGGAAATTTCTTTCTCACGTTGGAAGGTGAAGACACCAAGACGAAAATGCGTTTGTCTTGCATTGGCTATGCAAGCCTGAATGTTTCGTTGGATAGCTTATTAAGTTCAGAGGGTAACTTTTTCACATTCTATTTAAAGCCTTCACCAATTGAATTGCGAGAAGTGATTGTAAAGCAGCAAAAAATTTCACCGGAAGAACTTTTGCAAGAGGTAATTAAGGCTATTCCTCAAAATTACTACAAATCACCTTTCAATGTGGAGTTCTATTCTGCTATTAAGGTGCTACAGCAAAAAGAAGAGGTCTATCAAGTTGAAACGATTTTGAAGGCATACCTGAAAGGATATGTGACCAGCGCCATCACCTATTCTAAAATCGTTCAAAAGCGCGAAACAGGCAAAGACCCGATAGAAGGCTGGAGTGATAAGAAAACCGGTAAGAGACATTCTGCTTACAGTCCCGGATTTGATGTGTTCCTCATCGACAACTTAAACTTCACTGATTATTATTCTGTGTTCAATCCGAAGAAAATGAAGAGAATGAATTTTTCATTTGATGGCATATCTGTATTTGATAATGACACTGTATGTGCAATCAGGTATAGTGATAAGAAGGCTGGGAAGGAAGTTTCAGCAGAGCAAAGTACAGTCGGTAATGTCGGGGTATTATATGTAGCTATTAACAACCTGGCTATCGTTCGGCATAGCCTCTCAATTCGTTCTACGAAACTGGATATCATTTATAAACGTCATCAAGGAGTATATTTTCCTTACGTGATTAGAAGTGAAAACCCATGGAAGCAAGGCAATACCATTTATTTAGTGAAGAATGAGATCGCTCTTCAAAAGATTCAGACTAATGATGTGGAAGTAATAGAGCGTAACCTGGACCTGGACCACCCGGAAGATGTTCAATACAATGAAGCATTCTGGGCTAAGTTTAGGCCTGCTCAACAATTGAAAAAATGAGTAATCCTGAACAAGTATCTCCATCTCGGTGGGCTACCCGAATTAGCGCCTTGTTATTGCTTTGGTTGTCGTGCCTGTGGGCAGGAGCACAGACGTTGATTCAAGGAGAGGTGAAGGATGCTGTAACGAAGGCATCTTTGCCCGATGTCAATATAAGCATTACTAAATCCGGACAAGGTACTGCATCAGATGGTACCGGAAATTTTTTTATCACCCTGGAAGGTAAGGACAGCAAGGCGAAGATGCGTTTGTCTTGTATTGGTTACGCAAGTCTGAATGTTTCATTAGACAGCTTGTTAAGTTCGGCAGATAAATTTTTCACATTCAATTTAAAGCCTTCTCCGATTGAATTGCAGGAAGTGCTTGTAAAGCAGCAAAAAATTTCACCGGAAGAACTTTTGCGGGAGGTAATTCAGGCTATTCCTCAAAATTATTATCAATTGCGTTTCAATATGGAGTTCTATTCCACCATTAAGTTACAACAGCAAAAGGTAGAAGTCTTCCAGGTTGAAACAATACTAAAGACCTACCGAAAGGGATACGTGTCAAATGCTCCTCATTGGTCCAAAATCGTTCAAAAGCGTGCTATAGGCAAAGACCCAATAAAACCTTGGATTGATAAGAAAACCGGAATGAAATATTCTATTTACAATCCTGGATTTGATGTCTTCGGCCCTGATAATCTAACCTTCCAACACGTCCTCGATCCAAAGAAAGTAAAGAGAATGAATTTTTCATTTGAAGGAATATCTGTATTTGACAGTGACACCGTGTGTGCCATCAGGTACGGTAGAAAAAAGACTGCGAAGGAAGACTCAGAAGAGCAAGATGAAGACAGTAATGGTGGCGTATTGTATGTGGCTATTAACAACTTGGCTGTCGTTCGTAACAGTATCTCGTTTCATACCACTAAGGTTGATATCATTTATAAACGTCACCAGGGTGCATATTTTCCTTACGTGATCAAAACTGAACGACTATCGAAACAAGGCGATACAGTGTATGTGCTAACGAACGAGGCTATCCTTCAAAAAATTCAGACTAATGATGTGGAGGTTATAGACTATAGCTCCGACAACCCGGAATATATTCAATACAATGAAATATTCTGGGCCAAGTTTAAGCCCGCTCAACAATTGAAAAATGAGTAATCCTGAACAACCATCTCCACCCCGCTGGGCCACCCGCCTGCTCTCCTGGTATTGCAAACCTGAGCTGCTCGAAGACCTTCACGGTGACCTTAATGAATACTTTGAACGAAATGTAAAAACGCATGGTGCAAAGAAAGCAAGGCGCATTTACATTCTTGATGTGCTCAAATTTTTCCGACTCTATACTGTTCGCAAACCAGAATTCTTTAATCCCTTAATCAATTTTATTATGATTGGCAGCTACATCAAAACCTCCGGACGCAGTATTGCGCGCAGTAAATTATTTTCCACTATCAATATTATAGGACTTGCCATCAGTATGTCGGTGGGGCTTATGTTGATTGGCCTGTTATCAGATATATTCAGTTATGATAAATTTCATACAAATCATAAACGGATTTATAGAGTAACTACTTCGTATGAATACCTCGGTGAGAAAAATAATCAGCCCATGGCCACCACCTCACTCAAAGCGGGCAGAGCCATTAAGGAAACGTTTACCATGCCAGAGGCGGTAGCTATTGTTCGAAGGGATTTTGAAGGAGACTTAGCGTTTGAACAAAAGGCAGTTCCTTTGAATGGCTACATGACAAACCCCGATTTTTT
>JAIENH010000187.1 GCA_019751475.1 Cyclobacteriaceae bacterium | reverse complement strand
GTATTTAACACTAAATAAATACATGTTTAAACATATATTTACAGATTTCTGTTTACTATTGCACCACAAAAAACAACATCTGCGAAATGGCCATCTAAAATGCCTGGCATGATATTCCGCCATTCCATTTGACTTAAAAACAAACAAAATAAAAAACACATGAAAAAACTCAGCACTCTCTTCGCGTTTGCACTGCTGGCAGTAGCTGCTACGGCACAAACCACCTGGAACATTGATCAGCCGCATTCAAGCATTGGCTTTAGTGTATCGCACATGGTCGTTTCTGAATCCTCTGGTAACTTCAAGGATTTCAGTGCGAAAGTAGTAAGCAACAGCGATGACTTCGATGGTGCCGATGTAGAGTTCTCCGCCAAAGTAGCTTCCATCAACACCGAAAACGAAAAGCGTGATGGCCATTTAAAGTCAGCTGACTTCTTTGATGCCGAGAAATTTCCTGACGTTACCTTTAAAGGAAAGCTGGTGAAGGCCGGTGGTAAGTATCAATTGAAAGGCCAGTTTACGATGAAGGGTGTAACGAAAGATGTTGCCTTTGATGTAACCTATGGTGGCAAGTTGGATACAGGTCGTGGTGTAAAGGCTGGTTTCAAACTGGTTGGTAAAATTAATCGTCAGGATTACGGTGTGAAGTGGGCTAACAAACTTCAGGACGGAAGCGCTGTAGTAGGCGATGAAGTAGAAGTGATCTGTAAAATAGAATTGAACAAGCAAGCCTGATAAAAAACGAGAGGGGCCACAAGCCCCTCTTTTTTTCTTATGAAGATTGAAGAAGAAATCAAGCAACCGAAATTCAAAACCCCCTACCAGAAGGCAGCCATCAACCTGATCTTCACGGCCAACTGGCTACAGGGCAGACAGCAGGATTTCTTCAAAAGCTACGGCATTACCTCTTCTCAGTTTAATATCCTCCGCATTCTTCGCGGCCAGCATCCTAACAAAATTTCAGGTACTGAAATTAAAAGCCGCATGCTGGACAAAAACTCCGACATACCACGATTGCTGGAGCGGCTCATCCGAAAAAAACTGATTACCAAGTCACAATGTCAGCAAGACAAGCGCGCAGCCGATGTAGTGATTACTGACCTGGGCCTCCAGGTATTGACGGAGATTGATTCTAAAATGGACAGCATGGAAAGAGAGCAGATTCGTCTCTCGAAAGACGATGCCCTTATGCTCAGCGATTTGCTGGATCGGTGCCGAGGCTAACCAAAGGAACATTACTTCAGCATAGCGGATTTAGTAGCCGCTACCCGGATGGTAAGATAGTTTGACATCCATGCCGGTATCCGGATTCGTTCAAACAAATAAACCATCGCGAAGCCCGTGAAAACCCCCACGCACGCTCCACCTGCCACATCGATGAGAAAATGCTGAAGAAGATAAATGCGGGAGTAGCCCACCAATAGTGCCAACAATAGAAGTACTACACTTACTACCTTATTTCGCACCAGGAAAGAAGTAAATACTGCCGCACAGAAAATAGTCGCTGTGTGCCCCGAAGGGAAAGAGAAACTGCTGTGAACATCCAAGCCTGGAATAAAATGTAGTTGATTGACATCCAGCACGGCTATAGGCCTTGGTACATTAGTAAAAATCACGCGTTTAGCAATAGTGCACAAAATACCATTGAGAATCGCCATCGCCAAACCTACGGCTACCCAATAAAATCGAACGAACAACGCGATCAAAACAGGTAGAACAAAAACCCAGCCTTCACCAAAACGAGTGATGAACTGGAAAAAGATATCCCACAGATCAGAGTTACGTCCATTGATCCAGAGAACGTCTTTTCCTTTTTCAATAATGGCGGACAAAATAAAGAGCATCAGTACCGAGCCACCATAGAGGCAAAATATAAAAGAAGCAGGTGACTTACTCGCGGCACGTAACATCGTCACATCGTATGTTTCAATATTAGATTTACTTGTTTGAAAAAGCAAGAAATTAAAAATCATATTGTAACGAATAGAAAAAGGGTGCTACCTTTCGCGGCCACAACTAACATTGAGTACAGTCGCCAACACAGCAGCGTTACGTCTTGAGAGAATCACCGCATGGGCGGTAGGTCTGGTATCCACTCTATACATGATTGGATGGTCGATTGACATCATGGACGTGGATGCGGGCCAATACGCGGCTATGACGCGGGAGATGCTGGAGCGTGGAAATTTTTTGGAGTTTACAGACCGCGGTGGTGAGTATCTTGACAAACCCCCCCTCCTCTTTTGGGTCTCTGGTCTCTCCATGAGTCTCTTTGGCATCAATGAAATAGCTTACCGCATTCCGGCCTTCCTGGCCTCGCTGCTTGCTTTTTATTCCACCTACCGGTTGGCTCGCTTCTATTACGATAAGCAAACCGGGCTGTTGGCTGCGGCCATTCTCGCCACCACGCAGGCTTTGTTTCTAATCAATCATGACGTGCGAACAGATACAAACCTGCTTTGCTGGTATGCTTTCTCGCTCTGGCAATTAGCTGCCTACCTCACCAGCAAAAAAACGTTGCATTTCATTCTTGCCTTTGTAGGTATCGGCATGGCCATGTTGGCGAAGGGGCCAATCGGAATCATCGCTCCTGCCATGGGCACATTCATGCATCTTGCTTTAACAAAAGATTGGAAGACACTCTTTCATCCCAAGTGGCTGGTCGGAGTTATTATCGTGTTGGTGGTATTGCTACCGATGATGTATGGGCTTTATCATCAATTTGATTTACACCCTGAGAAGACCGTGAATGGGCTGCAGGGAGTATCGGGATTGCGATTTTTCTTTTGGACTCAAAGCTTTGGCAGAATAACAGGTGAAAGTATATGGGAGAATGATGCAGGGCCATTTTTTCTAACGCACTCTACCTTGTGGGCATTTGCACCGTGGAGTTTATTACTAATACTCGGGCTTTGGGCCGAAATAAAAGAAGTAGTCCTTCACATAATGGGCAAGGCCAGGAAGAAGGAATTCCTGATACTGTTCGGCTTCTTGTTGCCCTTCATCGCGTTGTCTTCCAGTCGCTACCAACTTCCGCACTATGCTTTTATCGTGTATCCGCTGGGAGCCATCATTACAGCCAAGTTTGTACTGAATAAAATGATTTTACCGATAGGTTCTTTCTATCGCACTGTATACTGGGTACATATAGTGCTAATGATCATTACCGTGCTTGTGGTGCTCACAACCGTTACCATAGCCTTTCCTCAGGATGGCATTCTTACGATCAGTATTTTCATGGTAGCCCTGGCGGCCCTGGGCTTTATATTATTTTCACGTTCATCCCAACCCAGGCTTATCCTCTTTACCATTGCTACTGCCCTATTCATTAATCTTGCTTTGAATACAGTCTTCTATCCGCGACTGTTGGAGCATCAGGCAGGCTCGGCATTGGCAAAAAAAGCAGTTGAGTCAGGGCTCACATCTCATTCGCTATATAGCTATCAAGCTGAGCTGCCCTACTCCATGGACTTCTACTCTAACGGTTTTGTAATCTACGAAGGCGACTTTGATAAAATTATTCAACAAAAAAACATCTGGGTGTTTCTCAAAGAGACTGACCTGGGTGACTTCAAAGCAAGAAGGCCTGACTTGACCGTGATTGCCACCGTGGGCGATTATCCGGTGACACAACTAAGTCTGGAGTTCATCAATCCGGCCACACGGGAGAAGACCCTTCAGCGCAGATGCCTTATTAAACTATAAAGTTGTCATGTCAGTACTGTCCATCCTTGTACCTGTATTCAATGAGCAACGCACCATTGCTGTGGTTCTTGGCAAGATCATGGATGTCACTCTTGAAAAAAATACTTCCAAGGAAGTGATTGTCATCGATGATGCATCTACCGATGAGACGGCCGCTACAGTGAAGCAGTTTCAGTTGATCCATCCATCTTTTGAATTGCGATACGAACGTCATCAAGTGAATCAAGGAAAGGGTGCGGCTGTGCGTACGGGAATCGGGCTGGCTACGGGTGATTTTATCATCATTCAGGATGCCGACCTGGAATACGATCCACAGGAATACAATGTGCTGTTGCGACCGTTGCTCGCTGGCGTGGCCGATGTGGTGTTTGGATCGCGCTTCATGGGCGGGAAGCCCCATCGAATACTTTTTTTCTGGCATTCTATCGGCAACAAGCTTCTTACCTTTATCTCGAATGCTTTTAATGATTTGAACCTCACCGATATGGAGACCGGCTACAAGTGCTTCAGGCGTGAGTTAATTCAGAAGTTGTTACTAAAGGAAAACCGGTTTGGCTTTGAGCCAGAGGTCACCAGCAAAATTGCCCGGTTAAAAGGCATCAGTATTTATGAAGTGGGGATTTCCTACTATGGCAGAACCTATCAGGAAGGGAAGAAAATAAATTGGCGTGACGGTCTTCGCGCCATCTATGTCATCGTGAAGTACTCCCTTTTTGATCGTCAATACCTGCGGCCGGAACCGGCAACAAAAAACCCCGAAGCAGTGGCCCCGGGGTATCTCTGATTTGCAAGCAGAGAGTTTAGTAACGATAGTAGTCTGGCTTGAAAGGTCCTTTCACATCCACACCAATGTACTTGGCCTGTTCGGGAGTGAGCTCTTCCAGTTCGACACCAATCTTTTTCAAATGCAGGCGTGCTACCTTTTCATCCAGGTGCTTGGGCAGCATGTACACTTTGTTTTCGTACTTGCCGTGATTCGTCCACAGTTCGATCTGCGCCAGGGTCTGGTTTGTAAATGAATTCGACATCACAAACGAAGGGTGGCCCGTAGCGCAGCCAAGATTCACCAGGCGGCCTTCGGCCAAGAGTATCACTTGACGGCCATTCTTCAAGGTGTATAAATCTACCTGCGGCTTTACTTCGTCTTTGACAGCGTTCTTATTCAACCACGCCACATCAATTTCATTATCAAAGTGACCAATGTTACACACAATAGCCTTGTCTTTCATCTTTTCAAAGTGACGGCTTACAATGATACCGCTATTGCCGGTGGCACTTACCACGATGTCGGCATCTTTTACGGCATCATCCATGCGCTTCACGGCAAAACCATCCATAGCAGCTTGAAGAGCGCAGATAGGATCGATCTCTGTAACAATCACGCGGGCACCTGCACCACGCAAGGAGGCAGCAGAGCCCTTGCCCACATCTCCGTATCCGGCCACGACCGCTACTTTGCCGGCCATCATCACATCAGTAGCCCTGCGGATAGCATCTACCAACGATTCCTTGCAGCCATACTTATTATCAAATTTTGACTTGGTTACTGAGTCATTGATGTTGATAGCGGGAAGGGGTAACTTGCCTGCGTTCATACGCTCAATCAGGCGGTGTACACCGGTAGTAGTTTCTTCTGAAATACCTTTGATGCCAGGGATCAACTCAGGGTTTCTATCAAGCACCATGTTGGTGAGGTCACCACCATCATCCAAAATCATGTTGAGTGGCTTCCCATCTTTAAATGCATAGAGTGTTTGCTCAATACACCAGTCAAACTCTTGTTCGTTCATGCCTTTCCAGGCAAAAACCGGAATACCAGCTTTAGCGATGGCTGCTGCGGCATGGTCTTGTGTAGAAAAGATATTGCATGATGACCAGGTAACTTCGGCACCCAACTCCACGAGTGTCTCAATGAGAACAGCCGTTTGGATGGTCATGTGAAGGCAGCCTGCAATGCGCGCATTCTTCAGCGGCTTGCTCTGGCCAAATTCCTCACGCAGGGCCATTAAGCCGGGCATTTCGGCTTCGGCCAATTTAATTTCTTTACGGCCCCATTCGGCCAGGGAAAGGTCTTTTACCTTGAAGTTAAGTTTCTCAGCTACCATTGTTTTTTGCGTTTTTTCGAAGATTGAGGCGCAAAGGTAATAAGAAGGTTTTAATTTGACGGAAGGTTTTCGGAACCTTCTCTATGGCATTTTGTTTTAGACAAAACGAGTTCGTGAACATGAATAAACCTGTTGTCTCTATTGAAGTAGTCTCTGATGTAGTCTGCCCTTGGTGCTACATTGGGAAACGGAGGCTTGAAAAAGCAGTGGCCCAGTTGAGTGATACATTTGATTTCGATATCACGTATTCTCCGTTTCAACTTAATCCACACATGCCAATGGAAGGCGCTGATCAAAAAGCCTACCTGACAAAAAAATTTGGGGGCGCAGAACGTTATAGTCAAATCACGCAACACGTAACCGAAGTAGCCAGTGGAGAGGGCTTGGATTTTAATTTCGAAAAGCAAAAGGTATCGCCCAATACATTTGATGCGCATCGCATTATCTGGTATGCCCGCCAGGAAGGAAAACAAGAAGCCGCCAAGGAGGCCATGATGAAAGCTTATTTCGAAGAAGGAATCGATTTGTCGAAAAAAGAAGACCTGATTGCCGTTGCAGTGCGCGCGGGACTTTCTAAAGAAAAAGTTACCTCGCTGCTTCAATCAGACGAAGGAAAAAAAGAAGTGACAGAAGCCGAACAACTCAATCACCAACGCGGTGTAAGTGGGGTGCCATTCTATATTATCAACGGACAGTATGGAATTTCAGGGGCACAGTCGCCTGAAACATTCATGAACGCCTTTCGGCAATTGGCAAAACCGGTGCAGGCCGATAGCAATGCTTGCGCCATTGATGATCCTGCTTGTTAGCAATTATTTTTTTCGGTAACGGACGAACGCCACCTTTGAACCATCGGGTGACCAGCTCGGTACATTGAAGCTTCCCTGGCCTCCGTAAAAGACGGGTGTGAGGTCGTCTATCTTTTTTGTTTGCACATTCATGATGCGGATCTTCACATCCTTGCCAAACGGATGCTGACCTTTCTGATCGTGGAGATACGAGATATAGACAATAGACTGATTGTCGGGTGAAGGGTGCGGAAACCAATTATCAAATTGATCCGCGGTGAGTTGCTCTTGCTCAGAACCATCAGGTTTCATGCGATATACGTGCATGCGACCCGTACGGTGAGAATTGAAATAAATCCACTGGCCATCGTAACTGTATTCCGGGCCATCGTCCAAGCCGGAAGCATTGGTCAATCGAATTTCTTCACCACCCGCCACCGAGATCTTGTAAATGTCCCATTGCTCATCGCGCATAGCGCAATACAACAACCACTGCCCATCAGGACTAATGCCATGCCAGTAACTTGGAAATTTTTCGGTAACTAATCGTGGTGCCTCCCCTTCCGCCAGAACAAAAATGCGTGAGTTATTTGAGGGTGCCATCCTCGCATCGTTGTGACTGATAACTAATAATTTGCCATCGAAGCTAAAGCCGTGGTCATTGTTGCATTGATCGGCTATGCCAGTTGACACCGTACCCATTTTCTCACCCTTCACACTTATCCTTTCCAGTTTTCCATAGGCATTGATAAGTAAATAACTTCCATCGCGGGCCCAGTTGGGCGCTTCAAAGTGCCGGTCTTCCTTCAGGATTATTTGTTGTGTCTTGGTCTTAACATCCAGAATAACCAATGAACTCTCAATGGGTGTGGGCACTTGGGCTTTAAGCGAAAGCGAAGTCAACAGCAGAAAAATGATGGTTCGTTGCATAGCTTTTATTTTTCCAGGTCTGCGTGCTTGATCACCGAGGTCCATACACTTGTCCTGCCATTGTCCATGAGATCGGAAGAGCACACG
>JAIENH010000663.1 GCA_019751475.1 Cyclobacteriaceae bacterium | reverse complement strand
ATGATGTGGATCGGGGAATTCATAGTACCGATAATAAAGCGATGGCCGGGAGAATTTTTTAATCGTTCCTGACAATAGCGGCATCAGACTCATGCCTTGCAAATCTTTCGGAGCAGGCACGTGTGCCACATCCAAAAAAGTGGGTGCTAAATCGATATTCTGAACCATGGCATCGCTCACTACATTGCCCCTGATGTGCCCCTTCCACCGAACGATCAACGGAGTTTTCATCGATACATCATACATAAACCGTTTGTCGAACCAGCCATTTTCGCCAAGGTAAAATCCCTGATCGCTCGTGTAAAAAACAATTGTGTTTTCCGAAAGGCCTTTCGAATCGAGGTAATCCAATAACTGACCTACACTTTCATCCACTGAAGCCACACACGCCATGTAATCTTGCATGTACCATTGATACTTCAATGCGAGCAACTCTCTGCCACTTGGCCTGCGGCTTTGCAAGATTCTCCCACGCTCTGCATAAATTTCCTGCAGACGTCTGCGAGTGACCTCGGGTATTAATTTCATTTGGTACTCGTATCCCCTGATTTGCTCACGCGGTGGTTTCAAGTTTGGAATATCTTCCAAAAATTTTGGACTGATCTTCAAATCCGTGCAAAGATCCATGTCGTTGAGGATGGACATCTGCTGGTCGCGAAAAGCCTTGCCTTTATTTGTGGAATCGGCATACAAGGTGTGCGGTTCTGTAAATTTTATTTTGGAAAATAACTCCGCGTATTTCAAGGCGGGCATCCAATTGCGGTGAGGCGCCTTGTGGTGCATCATCAACATAAAGGGCTTGCTGGTATCTCTCTTCTCTAACCATTCAATAGTTTGACGCGTTATTTCCTCCGCGACATATCCATCGCGAAACGTAGCAGTGTCTTTCGGGCTCACGAACTGCGGAGTGTAGTATCGCCCCTGCCCCGGCAGAATACTAAAATAATCAAAACCAGATGGGCGAATGTGCAAGTGCCATTTGCCGATGAGGGCCGTTTGATATCCACTTGATCGCATCTGCTTGATAAAGGTGTATTGCGAAGTATCGAACGGGGTGACATTGTCTTTTACGCCATTCAAGTGCGAAAACTTTCCAGTGAGTATGGTTGCCCGCGCTGGCGAGCAGATTGAATTGGAAACAAACGCTTGCTTAAACAACATTCCCTCACGCGCCATTTTATCCAATGCCTTTGTTTGAATGGGAATATTAGATTGGCCCCCTCGCAGCAAACGATACGCACTGATGGCGTCATCATCATGGTCATCGCTCATGATATAGATGATGTTGGGTTTTTGATTTTGAGACAATCCATGTTCCCAGCAAACAGCAAGAGAAATCAAAAGCAGGAATGGCCTCATAGCTTTATGTGTCTGGTGAATCGATTGGTTTTCATCTATCGTTGTGGCGATAGGAGATGAAGATGTAGTATTCGAAGGTGGGGAGGATTGAAGGCATGACGGATGAACTATTGAAAGTTTCGCGGAGGTGGTATTTCTAAGTCTTTACAAATTTTCCTCACCAAGTTATTCTTCGTCTCACGGTGGCGTGGCACCGAAGAAAGTTTTCTATTGCTCTGATTAATGAATATACTATGATTGGCTCCTTCTCGGTGTAAATAGCAATTTTGTTCCTGCAAATAACGAATCAGGTTACTGGTTTTCATCTAAGCAAAAACCAATTGTTCTTTTATGTATTTTTTGTTTTGCAGTTCCTTCTCCGATAAGTCGCGCTGAGCCTGCAGCACCATCTCCAAGGCTTCAAGCAGATTGACTTTTGACTCCTCTAGTGTTTCTCCCTGCGAATTCACGCCTGGTAACTCTTCAATAAAAGCAATATAACCGCCTTCCTCTGCTTCTTCGAAAATGGCCGTCAACTTCATTTTAGTCTTCATGGTTTTCAAATAAATTCTCTGTAAGTCCTTTTTCATGAATCAACTGATCCATGCCTTGCGTGGCCTTTTCAGCAAAGTATTTACCGAGCAACCATTTTATTTCCATCAGTTGACTGTCGGAGATACCATTTGCATAGAGTTTTAAAATCTCTAATTGCAGATTGCTAAAGCCAGGCTTTAATTGTTGGGTCGTCATCTTTCAAATTTAGCAAAAACCCGTAACTTCTTATTAATCTCTCCGGCCAATTTACCACCAGCGTAAAAGGAGTAGAATTTCCTTTGCTCGAACGTGTTTCAACGAGAAAGTGCTGCTCTGTTCCACGACTTTTTTTGCTCAAAACTCGCCCGCCAAAATTTGCATAAGCTCAATGCGCTCTCCGTCAGGACCGGCAAAAAAGGCCTGCTTCGCTTCAACCCCTTTGGCTTTAACTTTTCGAACGGGAGATAATTCTTTTCCCCCTGCATGGATTGCTCGTTTAAACGCTGCATCAATGTCCTGAACATCTACACCCACATGTTGAAATAAATACGCAACCGGCATGGAGGCAGAGTCAGGCTTATGCTCCGCTAACTCAAAAACAAAATCCTGATCAGTAAACTTTAAAAATGCCATAGTAACATTTAGAGCAACCTCTTTCCCATCGGCATCAATTCTAATCAATGTATCCAACCGATTTGCTACTCTTAGGTCAAAGGCTTTTGTATAAAATTCTATGGATGCTTCAAGATTTGAAACGTACAGCATAACATGATTGAAGCGGGGCGAAATCGGTTTGCGTGAATCATTATTATTGCATGATAAAGCAATCACCGACAAGAGTCCAACGAAGAAAGTTTTCATTTTCATAAAATTGAAAGGCAATGTATTCTATTCACTTTACTGGCTAAAGGATGAAATACTAGTTTCTATCAGAGGCGTAAAGCCATGCTACGAAAGTAGCTATTCCGGTGCAATCCTATGCTCATTGAAATCCAGAAGCTGGAAGATTCTGGATTTCACAATTCAACATTCATCAATCACAATTCATACCTCCATTTAAATCTGGAAGTTTGAGTGTTGAATGCCGAGTGTTGAGGTTTGAAGAGAATAAGGCTTCGCTATTTTTGGCTACTTACTCAAATACAAATTTCTTTCAGAATAAATGTTCAAGAAGTAATCGTCCATCAAATCATCGATGAAGTAAATCGCTTCGCCTGTTGATTTCATTTCGGGGCCGAGCTCTTTGTTTACATCGGGGAATTTGCTGAACGAGAACACGGGCACTTTAATGGCGTAGCCTTTTTTAGTTGGATTGAACTTAAAGTCGCGAACCTTTTTCTCGCCTAGCATTACTTTGGTTGCGTAGTTTACATACGGCTCATCGTAAGCTTTGCAAATAAATGGCACCGTGCGACTTGCACGAGGATTCGCTTCGATGATGTACACCTTGTCATTCTTAATCGCAAACTGAATGTTAATCAAGCCAACTGTTTTCAGAGCGACTGCAATTCGCTTGGTGTAGTTTTCAATTTGTTTGATAACGAAGTCGCCCAGGTTGTAAGGTGGCAGCACCGCATAACTATCGCCTGAGTGAATGCCAGCAGGCTCGATGTGTTGCATGATACCAATGATGTACACGTCTTCACCATCGCAAATCGCATCAGCTTCGGCTTCAATCGCTCCATCTAAAAAATGGTCGAGCAATACTTTGTTTTCAGGAAGGTGTTTCCAAATATCAAGAATGTGATGCTCGAGTTCTTTTTCATTAATCACAATCTTCATACTCTGTCCGCCTAACACATACGAAGGACGAACAAGCAACGGGAAGCCAATTGTTTTCGAAACTTCCAACGCTTCATCCGCATCGGTGGCCACCCCAAAATCTGGATAGGGAATGCCAAGGTCTTTCAACAACGTTGAAAAACTTCCGCGGTCTTCGGCCAGGTCAAGTGCCTCGAACGAAGTGCCCAAAATTTTCACGCCATACTTGTGAAGCTTCTCGGCCAACTTCAAGGCAGTCTGTCCACCCAACTGCACAATCACGCCTTCAGGTTTTTCATGCTGAATGATGTCCCACAGATGTTCCCAAAACACGGGCTCGAAATACAATTTATCAGCAATGTCAAAATCAGTTGAAACCGTTTCGGGATTGCAGTTAATCATGATGGTTTCGTAGCCCATCTCTTTGGCGGCCAACACGCCATGCACGCATGAGTAGTCAAACTCAATTCCTTGTCCGATACGATTCGGGCCAGAGCCTAGCACGATTACTTTCTTTCTATCCGATACACGCGACTCACTTTCGGTATCGAACGTTGAATAATAATAAGGCGTCTTCGCTTCAAATTCTGCGGCACATGTATCCACCAATTTGTATACGCGGTTGATGCCCATCTCCCTGCGCTTCTTGTGCACTTCACTCTCCAGGCAATCCATTAAGTGTGCCAGTTGCCTATCCGCATACCCCTTCTCTTTGGCTTTGCGCATGAGCGATGAGGGAATGGTATCGACTTTATATTTTTCAATTTCTTTTTCTAATTCAATCAAATCCCAAATCTGTTCCAAAAACCACTTGTCAATCTTGGTCAGGTTTTGAATAGTCTTCATCGAGATGCCGAGTTTCATGGCATCATAAATATGGAAGAGGCGATTCCAGCTGGGATGTTCTAAACTATAAAGTAGTTCATCCTGTTTCGTCACTTCTTTGCCATCGGCACCCAACCCGTTTCTCCTGATCTCTAAACTCTGACAGGCTTTCTGCAACGCTTCTTGAAAATTCCGTCCGATCCCCATCGCTTCGCCTACCGATTTCATTTGCAAACCAAGCTTGCGGTCGGCACCGTGAAACTTATCGAAATTCCAACGAGGTATTTTTACAATCACGTAATCCAACGCTGGCTCGAAGTACGCGGTGGTTGTGCCCGTGATGGCATTCTTCAATTCATCTAAGTTATAGCCAATGGCCAGCTTAGCCGCAATTTTTGCAATCGGGTAACCTGTGGCTTTCGAAGCAAGCGCTGACGAACGCGACACGCGTGGATTGATTTCAATTCCGATGATTTGGTTATCATTATCTGGATTAACCGAAAACTGCACATTGCAACCGCCTGCAAACTTGCCGATGCCATTCATCATTTTGATGGCGAGGTCGCGCATGTGCTGGTACACCGTGTCAGGCAGTGTCATCGCTGGGGCTACGGTAATCGAGTCGCCCGTGTGGATGCCCATCGGGTCGAAGTTTTCGATGGAGCAGATGATAATCACATTGCCTTTTCCATCGCGCAGCAACTCCAACTCATATTCTTTCCAACCCATGATGCTCTGCTCTACCAACACTTCGTGTATAGGTGAAGCTTGCAATCCGCGGTTAAGTGCTTGATCAAATTCTTCGGGCTTGTTCACAAAGCCACCGCCCGTTCCGCCCAGGGTAAACGAAGGACGAATCACCAACGGAAATCCAATCTCCTGCGCAATTTCTTTTCCTTTCAAAAACGAAGTAGCCGTAGCGCCTTTGCACACGCCCACACCCAACTCCAACATCTTCAACCGGAACTTCTCACGGTCTTCGGTAGTCTCAATGGCGTTGATGTCAACGCCAATAATTTTTACTCCGTAGTGTTCCCAAATGCCCGCCTTATCGCAATCGATACATAAGTTCAAAGCCGTTTGGCCACCCATGGTTGGCAGCACGGCATCAATGTTGTGTTTTTCCAGAATTTCGCGGATGTATTTTTTCTCCAGCGGTTTCAAATACACGTGGTCGGCCGTCACCTTGTCGGTCATGATGGTGGCCGGGTTGGAGTTGATGAGAATCACCTCAATGCCCTCCTCGCGCAGCGAGCGCGAAGCTTGTGAGCCGGCATAGTCAAATTCGCAGGCTTGGCCGATAATAATAGGGCCGCTGCCGATAATCAGTACGGAGCGTATACTTCTGTCGCGTGGCATTTCTGGGAGAATTGAGTTTTTAGTGGCGCAAAAATAAGCAGTAATTGCTGCAATGCTTGATTAATTTTATACACCACCGGATAGAATTTCTGAGATGATTAATTTAGCCACTAAGCACATTATCCAGATTTTTAATGTGCTATATAGTCGTATCCAGACCTTTAGGCAAACTGAACAATAATTTTGTCTTACTTCAGGTAGTCCTTGCTTTTCGGAGGTGGAAGTTGGGAGTTATCATTTTTCTCACCTCGGTTAAACAATAAAAATATACCAATGCTGTGAAAAAAATTATCATCTGAAGAAGAGCCATTTTCAAGCCATACTTTAACAGCTTCGTCTGGCAATTCCGCTCTATCTAGGGATAGCCTACCGTAACCCTCGTATGTGTCTTGGTTGTCAGTGGCACCATTAATTGTATCATACTTATCTAAAATTTTTCCAGTTACACTGTTTCTATGAAGTCGGAAAAATAATTTTCCGTTTTTATATTTTCGCACCTCTTCATTTTTTTGATTTCGATCGGACTTATAATTTATCATCCATGTGCTATCATAAAGACCAGAATTATCAAACCTTCCTACTACAGAAATTTGTGAATATGCTTGAAATGCAAAATCAGCTGAGTAGTTATATTTAAATTTTCCTATTAGTTTGCCCTGATCGAACTGAACATAAGACTCCCGAACAACTTTTTTTGTTTTGTTGTTTATATTTTTCAATTGCCACTTACCATGAAATTTTCCATCAACATAACTTCCTGAAGCAGTCTCTGTTGTACCATCTATATCTGGATTTGATACTTTATGGATCCATAATCCATCTTTTTGGTTCGCTTTATACTGACCTGAAACATCAATAGTACATCTTCCTCTGCCTTCTCTATAAATATTTGATGCCTTGTATTTGAAGGGGCCTTCAAACATTCGCTCAAAGTTTGAATTCTCATAGTAAGTGTAGGTAGCAATCCCTCCTTCATATTCGCCAGAATACGTCTTTCGCTGGGCAAGTGCAACAACACTCAAAAGAAGAACAAAAGGAACATAGAATACTGATTTCATAGAATTTTATATTTGAAGTTACTCTAATTTTTAGGTATTCAACGTGGCAACTATTCTACTCAGGTCGGGGTCATTTTTCCTTATCAAGTCTGCCCAAAATTCATGTTTAAAGCCTCTACTACCACTTGGATGATTAATGAAAGTCAATTTGATAAAATGATCTTCATTTGTCAGGTTTATAGTTTTTCTCTTATCAAGAAAATCAGATGCATTGCCAATCCAACCTGTTTTTCGCGAAGATAGGAATGCACCAAGTCTACCTCGGCTAGCCCTGCCAAGAACAAGACAATGTTTTGGTCTTAATAGCTTAACGAGATCAAAAAAGACAGCCCATCCCATGTCAAAGTCTGCATCACTTGGTCTTTCTTTAATTGACTTCATAAGTCTCTGCACAAGATTAAAATAAATTACCGATTCCCATAGATTTTGTGCTTGTTCTTCAGAGGGTGAATCATTTCTAAACAAGACTCTTTCTACATTTGTCAAAATCTTTGCTCGATGCCCCAAAAAGCGAGTTGCAATTAAAAAGCGAGTTGCGTTAAGATTGTTTTCCTGCCATTTATCTCCATCTTCATACTGACTTTCTCCAAGAATTAAAATTTGAGTTTTCTCATAGTTTAATCCAGTCCACGGTAGCCATTTTAAATTTACTGTATTGGCAAGTTCGTTATCTAGCGTTTTAAATATGTGTTTTTCGTGATGATGTTGAAACCAAAACAACAATCGAAATG
>JAIENH010000571.1 GCA_019751475.1 Cyclobacteriaceae bacterium | reverse complement strand
TTGTTTGCACTACAAAAATGACATAATAAAGGGTGGCCTTAAAACCACCCTTTTACTACTTTAGTCGGACAACAGTGTAATGATTTCTATAATTTCTGAATAGCCTCACTATAAACAGTTCCCCGCCTTTCAGCAAAAATGTCGAGCGTGAGCATGACGGCACCTTGTAACAACATGCCAACACCAACACCCAGCCAAAATTCACGCGAAGGCGCAAACACAATCAACATAATGCCAATGAGCACAAACGCGATTTCAATTTTTTTGTACAAACTAAAATTCTTCATCACCATGTCCATGCGCGGAGTTTCTTGTGTTTTGAAATCGGTAATGCTGGTTTGATACAGTTTTTCGAGGTCAGCAATTTGCTTGTCAGTACGAAAGTACACGCTGCCACCTACCACAATTTGAATGATGCCGACAAGGACGAGCGGAATGGCCAGACCTTTGTAAAAGGGCTCGCTCCATTTCACTAGAGCGTAAGCCGAGAAGGCAATGGCAGCCACGCCCATCAACATGAAGAGCAAACTCTCGTTTTTCTCGGCTGTGAAGTAGGTTTTGATGAAGTCCATAATGATAATCTAAAATTCGAGATTCAAAATTCAATATTGGCTGACGAGGTGTCCTTACTCCTGGATTCGGTTTTTCAAATCCATTCGTTCATGCAGAATTCTTGCTACTTCAATTCCCGCCTTCTTTGCTTTCCTGTAAAATATAATGTGTCTCCCGGCTTTACATCCTAAAATATCAGCACCAATTTCTGAATACGATTTTCCGGAAATGCTTTCATCTGCTAAATCTTGGCAAGTGTCTAAAAGCATGTAGTAATACTTTTCTGCCTGCCGTTCCGACCAGGCTTCGTACGTATATTCCCAAATTTTGGAAAGGTCTTCTACTGCTTTATTAGAAAGAAAATACTTAGCCATTTTTTCTCTTTGCAGATTTCAACTTTTCCAGATGCTTCTTAGGACTAAAGTTCTTGACCATTCCGCTTTCGAAACCTTCTTGAATGGCTTTTCGCAGTGCGACCACTTTAGCTTCTTCGTCTTCCAATAGACGAAGCCCGGCTCGTATCACCTCGCTAGCATTTTTAAACCTGCCGGTAGATACTTTGTCGTCCACAAAATTTTCAAAATGATCGCCCAGCGAGATTGAAGTATTTCGTCCCATGGTTTCAAGATTTTTACAAAAGTACCAAAATTTGGTAATTATTTTGATTCATTGCGAAAACTGTTTCAAATGATGGTCAATGTGTTTGTAAATTAATCTGCCCCATTCTTTCTGCGTAAGCGAACCAAAGAACGGATGCGGCATGAGTTGAGGAGTAGATTTTGCGTGTGCTAAGTAGGCCAACAATTCCTTCTTCTCATTCTCAATATCAGCGATTTTGAAACTATTCTTGTTCACATTCATCTCATTGGGTGTATTTGTGCCCTTCGGCCAGGGAATGTTGGAGAAAGCAATCCACTTGCCTAAAGTCGTGCGCATCATAAACGAACCTTGTGAAGTAGTCGTGATTTCACCCAATGCCATTTTCAGCTGTGACGTGCAATGCACGAACATTTGCTGCAAATCCATCTTACCCCATTGGCGGATATTAGCCGTTGAGAGCAACTTCACTCGATTAACAATCTCCTCGTAAGCTGATGATTCGTTAATATTTTTCACGCGTAATTATTTGTATGGTTCGACTCAAGGCACAAGACATAAGTAGTAAGACAGTGTCTTACGTCTTGATACTCACATCTAAATCTTGTAAGACTGTCTCACTGCCCAAAAGAAAAACCGCTCTGGCACCAATCGCTTCAATGGCAACAACACATTGGCTGGATAGGCAATCGGGTAGCGCATTTTGGTAGATGCATCATTGGCGGCTTTGAAAATGACTTTAGCTACAGCTTCAGGTGAAGCGCCTTTGTCGCCAGCATCCATGCTCACGGCTTCACATTTTTTCACAAACTCGTTATAGTCGTTCGTGTAGTCGGGCTTCATAAACGCACGACTTCTGCCGTAGAATTCGGTTTTGATAGCACCTGGCTCAATCAATTTCAGTTTGATGTTGAACGGAGCGACTTCGTATTGCAACGATTCGGTAAAACCTTCTACCGCCCACTTGGTGCCGTGGTAGATGCTGTATAATGGAAATGCCACGCGACCGCCCACACTGGCAATCTGCACGATGGTGCCGCTTTTCTGCGTCCGCATAATTTTCACCGCTTCGCGCGTCACGCGCATGAGACCAAACACGTTGGTATCAAATTGCTTTTGTATAAACTCATCGTTCATCGACTCGAACACACCATCCGCACCGAAGCCAGCATTGTTCACCACTACATCAATTTTGGAGAAATCTTTTTGAATGTTTTTCAACGCTTGCTCAATGCTGCTGGAGTTGGTCACATCCAGTGCGTACAGTTTTACGTTTGGGAGTTTGTGCAACTCCGTTTCTTTTTCGGGCGAGCGCATGGTGGCGGCTACGTTCCAACCTTGCTGTTGAAAATAAATGGCTGCGGCCTTGCCAATGCCTGACGAACTACCGGTGATGACGACTGTTTTCATATTGAGTAGGTTGTAGATGAATTTTTATTCAGTTATAGCTTAAAATTTTTTAAGCTTTGATGCTGTTCCATGCCATGTGGAACAATTCTTCTTTTAAAGTTGGAGTTATCTTAAGCGTTTGGTCGTAATGCAGTTTTACACTTTCGTTGATAGGCCCCATCAATTGGCTCAACAACAATTGCACAGGTAGCTTCTTCACAAGTCCTTGCTTCATGCCACTTGCCAGGAAATCTTCCAATGGTTTCAGCAGTTGGTCGCCTTGCTGTTTGGTTTTTTTAGTGAGGTAGCTGGTGTGAGTGTATTGCTCAATGAATTTCATTCGCTCGGGTTCGGCTAAGCTGATGTTGAGGTAATTCATCCAGAGTTTTTTGAAAGTCACAGGAAAAGGGTCATTTACATTAAAGACTTCCAAAATTTTGAGCGTCTTATTCTTCTTGAGGTGGAAGTATAGTTCGTTAATCAATACCTCTTTGTTTTTGAAGTATATATATAGAGTGCCCGTGGCCAGTTTGGCGGCTTTGGCCACATCGGCCATTTTTAAACCGTTGAAACCCGTTTCCAGCACCAGTTTCAAGGTAGCCTCATAAATCGCTTCAATCTTGCTTTCGTCTCGCGGTCGTGCCATGGTGCAAATATAAGTGAATATTTATTCATTTATAAAAGCTTTAGAAAAACTTTGTGTGACCGTATGTACCGTCTTGGACTTTTTTACTCCACGGCCCGTGTGGCCGCGCCCTTACAACAGAGCTGGATTTTTTTTCAATTTAACGAGTACAAGCTTGCTTGCTTTGGCAGTTCATTTTGCCCATTGGTAAAGAACACCAAAGGAGGCTTGGGATCGACTACTATTAAAGTTGCCCTTTATACTTTGGGTCAAAGTCCACCATCCATTCAATACCGTATTTATCTCTGAACATACCAAAGTATGAACCCTATGGACTATCACCAATCGGCATTTCAATTTGTCCTCCTGCTGAAAGTCCGGTGAATAATTTATTTGCTTCTTCTTTACTTTCGGCACTTACTGAAATTTTACTTCTGGTTTCATTTTCGTTATGCTTTCCCATAAACCCAGGTGTATCACTTCCCATTAGCACACTGTTCTTACCAATAGGCAATGCGATGTGCATTACTTTATTGGCTTCATTTTCTGGGATCGGAAATTCGGGATTAGCAGGCATGTCTTTGAAGCGTACAATTTGCGCGAAGTCGCCACCAAAGGCTGATTTATAAAATGTAAATGCTTCTTCTGCATTTCCATTGAAGTGAATGTAAGGATTGATGGTTGCCATAATTTATTTTTTAATTGATAATTTTAGTTTAACCAACGGTTAGTCAGCATCCAATTTTTTAAACGTTCCATCCATTCATCTTTCGTGGTTGGATTATTCATCCCAAACCCATGTCCACCTTTTTGATAAAGATGCAACTCGGCCGGTACTTTGTTTTTTATTAACTGCTGATAGAATAAAACACTGTTTTCGGGAGATACACCATCGTCATCACTTGCGTGGATTAAAAATGCAGGTGGTGTTTGCGCACTCACATGAAGTTCATTGGA
Organism: Cyclobacteriaceae bacterium; assembly: GCA_019751475.1. Lineage (GTDB taxonomy): Bacteria > Bacteroidota > Bacteroidia > Cytophagales > Cyclobacteriaceae > ELB16-189. The sequence continues at coordinate 3,428 of JAIENH010000571.1, read as the reverse complement.
GTATTCATCAATTTTTTGCTGAGAAGGATTTTTGCCAATGAGTTGATCGCGCGAGCCTAAATGCCCAACAGCATTTTGAAAGCTGATGACAGGATAGACCAACACGACAAAGTCTGGTCGCAGGCTGGTATTTTCCCCGTTGTTGATAACGGATTTTGTAAAATGGGTTGCTGCCGTAGAGGCCAAATGGCCACCGGCTGAAAATCCCATGATGCCAATGCGAGCCGGATCAATGCCAAACTCCTTTGCTTTTTCCCGAACGGTCTTGATGGCTTGTTGAGCGTCTTGCAGCGGTCCGATTTCTTTGTTGACCATTGTGGCTTCATTTGGGATGCGGTATTTCAAAACAAAAGCCGTAACGCCCCAATCATTAAATTTCTTTGCCACATCCGAGCCTTCGTGCACGGTAGCATTGATCCAATAGGCACCTCCGGGGCAAATGATAACAGCCGTGCCATTTGATTTTGCAGGACGATAAACGGTGAGCGTAGGCTTTGTAATTTTTCCAACAATGGTAATTCCATCTCTTACCTCCACCGTTTCTGTATCAGTAGTCGGCTTACTGTTAGGAATATCAGCCGGATAAAGAGGCCATGTGGTTTGAGCGTGTAGCATAGACACTTTGATTAGAAAAAGCAAAATTGAAAAATAGCGACTCATAAGTGGGATGAATAAATGTAATTTTGATAATGAGTGGTTGTGGTATGCTGGCTACAGGCCCAAATAGATTGATTAATCAATGCAGTAAAGCTACTTTGTTCTGCCCTAAAAATGCAAACGTTTAAAAGTTTGTCAGTAACACGTGACTCCCTTGGTTAGCAAATTGGATTAGCTTCGGGTTAGGTACCTTTTCCGTGCATTTAACTTTACTCACAATTTGGTGAACTTCTCACTGCGAGCCATGTCATGTACGCATTGCTTATTGAGGCAAATCGGTTTGTTAAGTGTGTTGATTGCCCTTACCTTGTGTGCATGTCTCGAATACCACCTAAGATGAAACAGGCTGCGGCCGTCAAAGCGCGGGTATACCACGTGTTGCCCGTGAGCGCTGGCGATATCACCTATTCCGTGGAGGTGACTTTTTCAGAAAACCCAAAAACGAGCGAGCACTTTTTAAAGGCGGTGGATGCAGCAGGTAATATGTTATGGAAAACATCCGTGCATCGCCTGGTGTATGACGAGCGTCTGGAGGGTGATGTGCAGGATGTGTTCGTAGTAGATTTGTTTGTCACCCGCGATGAAGTGGTAGTAGAGCTTGAGTATCGCGGCATGCATCGTTTCAATCGCGCCACCGGCCAGTTAATTAAATGACCTCTTAGTGTCCTCCCTTTCAAAAGAGTTGGACACCTTCTATTTGTGCATTGTCTCTCCAGAATTACCTTGTAACATTTTTGATCCATAACCGTCATTGTACTTAAATCTACTACTATGAATGATCAGCAAAAGGATTTGGTTGGCACGGCTCGTGCAGCGGGAATTTGGTATTTAGCGTTGGCTGTTTCCGGTGTGCTGGGTTTTCTTGTTTTGCACCCACAAGTCTATGTATCGGGTGATATATCACAAACTGCTGCTAACCTGAGCGAGCACGAAACACTCACCCGCTTGCGCCTATTGCTGGAGTTCGCCATCATACTATCACAATCGCTGGCCGCAGTTTATTTCTTTAAGCTATTTAAAGATATTAATCACTTCGCGGCATGGGCCCTGGCTGCGTGGGGTTTGATGAATGCTGGCGCTATCATGATAAGCGCCATCGCGATGGGTGGAGCTATCCAGGTTGCCAATACCACTTTACCCATGAGCGACAAACTGATCATGATTCAACTTTTTGACCAGTTTATTAAAAACGCCTGGGGTGTGGGCAGCCTCTTCTTTGGTCTATGGCTGATCCCCATGGGATACATCGTGGTTAGTTCGCAACGCATGCCGGTATGGCTGGGGCGCACCTTGATACTGGGTGGTGTGGGTTATATCGCCAGTGCCTTTTTGAGTTATGCAGGCTTTAAGTATTCATGGATTGATTTGTTAACCATACCGGCCAGCATCGGTGAATTTTGGATGATCGGCTATTTGCTCGTTTTCGGAATACGGCCGCAGAGTGATCCCTTCTCACGCTAAACTAATAATGACATTCATTTCGGGGTGACCCTAATTAGTATCCTTTTTCCTTAAGTAATCTAAGGATTTGCCCGGTGTAAACCACGGCTCCCTTCGCATTAAAATGATTACGATCCAACAAGTAGTCACTCTTGACTATATCTTCAAAAAAGATAGTGTCAAAAACTATCTTATTAGATTCTGAAATTGAATTAAAGACGGGTGCAATGATTTTAAGCTCTTCTTTATTGTTGTACGTTACTGGCAGTAAATACAAAACGTCAACGTTTTTCTCTTTGGCCTTCTTTCCAAGGTACTCAATCAAAAACTTGTGTGATACACTATTTCTTAGATGTGAAGTGAAGATCATATCGTCAACGGCCAAAAAAGAATCTGATTTCTTATAGTTGTTCTGTGAGTATTCAAGGTAACCAAACATCGGGTGTGACATATGTGAAATGTCATCTCTGACTTTCCGAAGTGTATTAAGTAACGACACATTTTCGTAAACTCTCGAGGTATGGAAATCCAAATAAAACATAGGGTCATAAAAAGAAAAGATACTTGGCATTCCGCTCTTCCCGTTTAAAAATTCAGGTTCATGGTGATCCAGGAGCTCATAAGCAATCGGGGGAAGATCTGGAGTAATTGGTGACAGTTCAATTACTACAGCACGGCATTTACTATTCTCAAGAACCAAATCGGCCAAAATGCAACTGGAAAGAAAGGTGCCCCCCGAAATAGCCAGGTTGTGATACCTTCTTTCCGGATTGAGTTCATTGAGCAAATTCACATTAACTCCTTGCATAATCCTGCTTGACCCCATAAAAACAATACTTTTCTCATCTGTTGAATTGACAACATGAAGAATAGCATCGCCTTGTGAAAGCTCACCCAAGATCCATTTAGATAGATAAACCAGCGACACTAGCGTTGCCAGGAAAAAGGTAAGCTTGAGCATCGACTTTCGCATTTTAAAACTGGATATAGTAATTATCGAAAGTTGGCGTAGGTGCGAAAACAATTATTGATATGGCTAAAATGAAATAGGTTGCCCATCGTAAATCAAATTTCTTTGTGGACATAAAATCATCAAATCGCATGTCACCGGCCTTTCTTTGCAAGAAATCCATCAAAACAAATGAAGTGATCAGAATAATAAGACTAGTCATAGTTAGTTGTCCGCCAACTGAGAAGCTAGATTTGGCTTTGAATATTCTGTGAAATAGTTCCTTGATCGTGGGTGAAATAAAAATTAAAGCAAGAGAACTGGACACTGCCAAGTGGTAGATAACTCCAAGATACCTTCTGAGGCCGGCAAATGGCCATAC
>JAIENH010000690.1 GCA_019751475.1 Cyclobacteriaceae bacterium | reverse complement strand
TGGCTGAAAATTCAGGCAACAGGTTGTGAAATTGAAATACAAAACCGATGTGCTTGTTGCGAAAAGAAGCCAACTCCTTCGAACTTCTGGAGAAAACATTCTGGCCTGAAATTGAAATCGAGCCTTTATCGGGCGTGTCCAACGTACCAAGCAAATGCAAAAGGGTGCTTTTGCCAGCACCAGAGGCCCCTACAATCGCGACAACTTCCCCGGATGCAATGGAGACATCAACGCCCTTGAGCACCTTTAGATTACCATATGATTTCTCAATACCCCGGGCTTCTAACATGGAAATGGTTCTTGAATTATAGGTCGAAAGCAAGTAGATTGCTTGCAAAATAGTTACAACAATGAATATTCACGAATACCAGGCAAAAGACATCCTAAAGAAATTTGGTGTGGCCGTGCAGCGAGGCATTGTAGCCGACACACCCGACAAGGCAGTATCAGCAGCCAAGGAACTCCAGACCGAAACGGGCTCAAAGTGGTTTGTTGTTAAATCACAGATTCATGCGGGTGGTCGTGGTAAAGGAACTATCAAAGAGACTGGCTCTCGGGGCGTGGTGCTGGCCAAAAGCGTGGATGAGGTATTTGATAAATCAAAAGGAATTCTGGGGGGAACTTTGGTGACTCTTCAGACCGGCCCGGCTGGCAAAAAAGTGAACAAAGTATTGATTGCTGAGGATGTGTACTACCCCGGTGAGAATGAGCCGAAAGAGTACTATATGAGTATTCTATTGGATCGCTCCAAAAGCAAGCCGGTGATCATGGCTTCTACTGAGGGAGGCATGAACATTGAGGAGGTAGCCGCCACGCATCCTGAGAAAATTGTGAAGGAATGGATTGATCCAAGCATCGGCCTGCAGCCATTTCAGGCACGCAAGATTGCCTTTGCATTGGGTCTGGAAGGAAATGCCTTTAAAGAGATGGTGAAGTTCGTCACCTCACTTTATACGGCATATATGGGGCTGGATGCCTCCATGTTTGAGATCAACCCAGTGCTTAAGACTTCTGATAACCGGATCTTAGCCGTGGATGGTAAGGTAAATTTGGATGACAATGCTCTTTACCGCCATAAGGACTTGGAAGAGTTAAGAGACATAACCGAAGAAGACCCACTCGAAGTTGAGGCCGGAAAATCAGGCCTGAATTATGTTAAGCTAGACGGAAACGTGGGATGTATGGTGAACGGAGCGGGATTAGCCATGGCTACGATGGATATCATCAAACTATCTGGGGGTGAGCCTGCTAACTTTCTGGACGTAGGCGGTGGCGCAAACGCTGAGACAGTAGAGGCTGGATTCAGGATAATCCTGAAAGACCCCAACGTAAAGGCCATTCTGATAAACATCTTTGGGGGTATCGTTCGGTGCGACCGAGTGGCAAGCGGGGTCGTAGAGGCCTATAAGAAGGTAGGAAACATACCCGTACCCATCATCGTAAGGCTTCAGGGCACCAATGCAGAAGAGGGCGCTAAGATCATACGTGAATCGGGCCTAAAAGTGTTTTCCGCCATCCTACTGAAGGATGCGGCCCAGAAAATCAAAGAAGTATTGTCCTAAACACAGGTTTCCTTCTTGGGTTAAATTTCATAAATTGCTGAATTAACGCTCAAGGGCATGAAAAAAATCGTCTTGGTTGGATTGATCCTGTGCAGCGTTGCCGAAACGCTGATGGCGCAGAGTTTTTTTGCGATGCGGAGAAGCAGGTCGCTTATTTTGACTGTAGGGACTGGAACTTCTTCGTATTTTGGAGAATTATCAAACCCTGGAGATTATTTACAAGCTAACCTAAATTTTCACGCTGGTCTTCAGTATTATTTAACTAATAGAATTGGTATTCGAGGCGAGGTCTCTTGGTTTCAGTTGTCAGGAGACGACAAAAAGGCAAGCATAGAAAGTGGCCGGAGAGGACGAAATCTTTCTTTCAATTCGAATAATTTTGAAATCAGTGCTATAGGAATCATTAACCTATTTCCGCAAGGAAGAAGTTTTTACCAGCGCCCAGGGTTCAATTTGTACGGTTTTGGGGGAATTGGTCTACTGTATTTTAATCCAACTACTGAGTTTCAAGGGAAAAAATACCAGTTAAGGCCACAACGAACAGAACTTGTGGACTATGGTCCGGTTACATTTGTCATTCCGATGGGTATGGGAGTGAGGTTCAAAATGGGGCCATTTATGAATCTGTCATTTGAAGGGGGTTATCGAAAGACATTTACTGACTATCTTGATGATGTTAGTACCGTTCATTACGATGCATCCAAATTTCCTACCGCATTGGCTTACTCTCTTTCTGATCGAAGACCCGAAATTGGAATAGCTCCAGCCCCTGAAGGTAACATTCGCGGTAACCCCAAAACAGACGATGGATATGCTTTATTTAGCGTAAAAGTTGAATACTACCTTCCTATAAACTTTTTTCAAGGAAACGGGCAACAAAAGAAATTCAAAAATAAAAGGAAGTCTTTTTATCGCTACAATAAACGAGGCGGCTTAAAAAAGTAGGACTAAAAATTCGAACTTCTGACAGTGTCAAGTACCTCGAACCGAGAGTAATTGCTTTTATACTCAGGCACAAGCTCTTTCATCAGAGCAACCATTTTTAATTCATTCGGATCATTTACAAGGTCCGCGAAGAGTTCAACATACCTATTCACTTCTCCAAATTCATATTCTTGTACCTTGGCAATAAGGATTTTATCATGATGAGTCGGGATTGTGTTTTCATGATTGGACAAAAGCTCTTCATAAAGCTTCTCACCTTCTCGCAGGCCGGTAAAATGCACTTCAATATCCCTGTCAGGTTCTAACCCAGAAAGCCAGATCATCTTCTTAGCTAAGTCAATAATCTTAACTGACTTTCCCATATCAAAAATGAATATCTCTCCTCCTTTACCCATAGTACCCGCCTCCAACACCAACTGGCAAGCTTCTGGGATGGTCATAAAATAGCGGGTGATCTCCGGATGTGTAACTGTTACAGGTCCTCCCGCCTCGATTTGTGCTTTAAATATTGGAATCACAGAACCATTTGATCCAAGTACATTACCAAAACGCGTAGTTACAAATGACGTTCTATGCGGCACTGCACTTCTTCGATTATTCAACGACTGCACGTAGATTTCTGCAATCCGCTTCGAGCAGCCCATAACATTTGTAGGATTAACGGCTTTATCAGTTGAAATCATTACGAATTTTTTGACTCCGTTTTCAACGGATACATCTGCTAATATCTTAGTGCCAACAATGTTACATAAGATTGCTTCTGATGGATTACTCTCCATAACCGGCACGTGCTTGTAGGCTGCAGCATGATAGACAAGTTCTGGTTGGTGCTCCTTAAAAATTGCTGCCATCCGATCTTTGTTAGATATATCGGCCAAATAGGTTATCAAACGAACTTTAGTGCCACCGGTCACTATCTCTCTCTCCAATTCATACAAAGGAGACTCGGCTTGATCTATCGCCACGATAACATCTGGTGAATATTGACTTACCTGCCTTACAAGCTCTTTACCAATAGATCCGGCTGCTCCTGTAATACAAATTCTCTTGCCCCTAATGTCTTTCTCAACGTTCTCCTTATTCAGTCGGATTGATTCCCTCCCTAGCAGATCTTCAATATGAATTTCCTTGATTTGATTGAAACTCAATTCCCCCTTCACCCAGCGGTCGATGGGGGGTATTACTCGCACCCGCAATCTAAATTGAATGCAGATGTCAACGATTTCATTCCTTCGATCCAATGAGATGTCTTTGGCAGCAATCACCAGTTCATCAAAAGATAGTTCCCCTAAAAGAGATGTAAGCTGAAGTTTCTCAGCACTATAAATTCGGATGCCATCTAGCACTTTACCAATTTTGTTTGGGTCATCTTCAATGAACCCCATTGTACGCATTCGGGTCGATGAGTCAATTACATGGCGTGTAATAATACCCGTTTGCCCAGCCCCAAAAATCAAGACACGCTTTTTCTTGAGCAACTGGTCTTTATAAAAAGAGAAAACGTATTTGACAAGAAGTCTATAGTTAAATAAAAATAAGAAAGATGAAAGTAGACTTATGAGGACAACAGAATAAGGAACTATTCTATTCGGACCTTCTAATGAAAGAAAAAAAAAATTAAATACAACCACAAAAAGGAGATTCAATACAACCATGTAAAATATCCTTACACCATCTTGTAGACCAGTGTATCTGATTATTCCACGATAGCTCCCCGTAAGTAGTATGGCTAGCAAACCACACGAAGAATAGATAATGACGCCTTCCTCGAAATGGTAGCGAAACAAATCTTCCCACGAAAAATTAAATCGCAACAAATACCCCAGTAGAGCAGAGAAGGAGATTATAAAAAGGTCAATAAAAATAATGACCCATCGAGGAAGAATGCGAAGATTACCAATAATCTTAATCCAACCCTTCACAATCCGTCACGTTTGCCAGATTTTCTTCGCTGGAGCAGATTTTTTACTCCATACATCACGCCACCCCCGATAAGTAATTCAATGCCTGTAATCGGCACATCAGGATCTCCGCCTGGATCACCCGGTTGGGAAATTCCCAAAAGTGGGAACAAAATAAACAGCAGAACTAAAAGGGGTGTAATAGCTCTCATTGGTTCTTAATAATTCGTTTTCTATAGACCTTACTACCATCCTGAATGAGTAAAATATACAACCCAACAGCCTGCTCTTGAAGGTTGAGCGTGCCTTTCTTAATTCCAACGCCTGATAGTTTCGATTCCTGCAAGACACTTCCAGCGAGTGAAATCAACTGAACTCCTACTTCATTTGGACTCTTTACCTGTATAGATACGATGTCTTTCGTTGGATTAGGAGAAATCGAAATATAGTCGTCCATAACGGTCTCATTACTTAAACTCGTTATAGCAAACTGCCGCTCAGCCGAAGTGGTGCATATACCAGATGCAACTTCTACTTTATAGACACCCGATTCTTTTGGTTCATATAACTTTCCGGTGGCCCCCGGAATAATCTGCCCATTGAGGTACCATTGGTTTCCAGCATCATAGTTGGATTGGAGGGACTGCCCAACCGTTGTAATGGTAACCTGATCAACCGTATTAACTGTTGCCACTACCGGAACTCGAGCCACTTCACAGCCGCTTGAGTTAACAGAGGCAACATAATACGTTTTTGTTTTAATCAGTGATGGTGTAGCAAACTGGCCAGCGGTTGCACCCGCTATGGCTGATCCGCCACTCGACTGCTCATACCACCGGTAGTTTCCATTGGCAGCACCTGCTGCTGTCAGTGTCACTGATCCGCTACCGCAGCGCGATGATCCTTGCGCGGTAATAGTAGGAACAGATTCACCTACCACCATCGTAAACCTGTCACGCCCGAAAGACGCAGGGTCTGTTGTCACTTGAAAGGCATACGAGGTATTTTGCTTTACATCAATGGTTTGACTTACGTATGCATCAATCAACGCAAACTTCATGCTGGCATCTGCAAAGGAATCGAACCCGGAAAAATCAAGGTTGTAACTACCAGTCGATGCATTGCTTACATCTAACTTGACCGAAGCACCGCAAGCTAACGCAGGCTGCGCATTAATAGCAAGTTGCTTTCCATCCCCCGTAAGGGAAGAAAGATTGAATGTCTGGTTTTTCAGCTTGTAGGCATCCCATTGCGCATCGAACCCAGCCGTGGCACTCGCTGTAAACCGCAACACCGATTCGTCAGAAACATTTCCCTGGCGCAAGGTGATTCTCAACAGATCGGGCAGAGCGCCTTCGCGGAAAAATGTTGACTGCGTGCCTGCCACCTTTACTGACTCCGCTACCGACAAAGCGGGAGTTCCTCCATCGCTCTTTACAAAAAACGCTTGCCCAATAGGGATATAACGCGAACCGCCATTGGTACCTGCGCCTCCCACATAAGAGGCATACACAGGAGTTGCCAATCCGTTGTCGCGCATATAAATAGCATTGTTAACATTCGTGCGGGTCCAACCTGTAGCATCCCAGTCAATGGTTGATGGATAAGGGTTGCCTACTAAATTCCATCCATCGTTGGCTACTGTGCCTGATGACGTGAAACTAACAGGTAAGGATTGATTGCCCGAAAAGATTGGACCTCTTAATTCGTAGAGTGCAGATCCTGCAACTGAAACTGGTGGAGCGTTGCCCCGAACAAAAATAGAATATCCTACTCCAGCTGCGAAAGTTTCGGTATTGGCTGCTACAGGGAAATTCACATAGCCAGTGTTGAAATCACCAGTAATATCCGTTTCATTGTAGGAGAACATAGATTGGGCAGCTGCACTACTTGCTCCGCTAAACGCGCCCGATACAGGTATAAAAGTTTGAATTTGAGATACAGGAGCACTCGAAACAGGTGAGGAAATATATCGATAAATTCTACCGCTATTCGCCCCCTCAATGGCCATGTACCTTTGCACGGTTACGTTCCCCGTTACTTGTGCACCTGAAGGCAAGGTGGCAATACTTGCATCGATCGTGGGGCTATCGGACGAAGACACTAACTTGAATACCCGGTTGTTTGTTGAGCCATCAGCATCAAATATACTATTGGAAGCAAGTGTGAGTACACCCCGTAAGTTCTGATCACTCTCAACTTGTACGGCCGGAGGGCCTGCCGTATTGGTAACCGTTACGTTGTTAAAATCAGTTACAGCGCTACCCAAAATAGACTGGGTGGAAGTTCCATTAAATACTACCGTGCCCGTACCTCTGTTGAATGTGCCGTTATTAGTAAAGTTTCGCGCCACGTTGAGCGAAGCTGGTGAATTGAGCGTGCCTGAGATTAGGATACTGCCAAAATTTACGGTGCCGGTAATTGAGGTGGTGCCTGTAAAACCAACGGTTCCCCCGCTGTTGTTAAAGGTTCCGCTATTAGCAAAATTGCCCGCTACATTCATAGTGCCTGTAGGTGCGGTTAGCGTTCCCGTAATGGAAATATTGTTAAAGGTTGTGGTACTTCCACTGACAGTTGTAGTGCCACCAAAAGTGGTGGTAACTGATCCACCATGCGAAACGGTTCCGTTATTTATAAAATTGCCGTTGACTTGGTAGTTAATAGATGGACTAAATGAACCCGTTATGTTCATGCCTCCAAATGTGGGCGTTGCACTGCCGCTCAGAGCAGTTGTGCCGGAGAATGTTACAGTATTCGAGGTGAACGTTGGATTCACGTTTGTAACCAAATTACCCTTTAAATCAATAGCGTTTGACCCAGCATTAAATCCACCCCCAATTGTCATTATACCATTTACAGTAATTGGATTACTAAGGCTCAAGATGCCACCTCCCGATTTTGAAAGGTTATTCAACAGGGTGATCGATGTAGGTAACTCCAAACCAGTGGCCAAAGCACCCGTATTAGCGTAATCAACATTGTAAGAAGTGCCCACTGGGGCATTACCTGTCATCGTACCCGCGATAACATTAATGGTTGCACCGCCCGCCATTGTGATTGAGCCCGTGTTGTT
>JAIENH010000436.1 GCA_019751475.1 Cyclobacteriaceae bacterium | reverse complement strand
TTTATTTCGTTAGTTGTATCAAAACCTTCCTTTCTAAGAATAGACGCAACAATCTCACTATCAGAGAAATTCATCTGACATCCGTAGCTTTCTATGTACAACTTCCTTGCTTTACCCGTAAGGGTACTTTCAGTGACTTTTACCTCTACGGGCTGGGCCTCCGCCTTTAAAATACTCAAATCCTCAATCAAATCTTCCATTCCAAATTTTTCAGACCCCAAATTTACAAATTATCAAACAACCGTGACATCTTGTCAGTTCAGATTTTATTTAATCCTTGTAGTTTTGGGCATGGCAATCATTAAAACAGTGCGCGGGTACACACCACAGTTTGGTAAAGACTGCTTTTTGGCTGACAATGCAGTGGTAGTAGGTGAGGTGACGATGGGAGAAAATTGCACGGTATGGTTTAATGCGGTAGTAAGGGGTGATGTCCACTCGATAACCATTGGAGATAATACCAATATTCAGGATGGCGCGATCATTCACTGTACGTATCAGAAAGCCAAGACCGTGATCGGGAGTAATGTCTCCATAGCCCATAATGCTATTGTGCACGGTTGCACAGTAGAGGACAACGTCCTTATCGGAATGAGTGCTGTGATCATGGATGATGCTGTGATTGGTACTGGGTCTGTAATCGCAGCCGGGGCGATCGTGCTGCCAGGCACGAAAGTGGAGCCGGGAAGTATTTTTGCCGGAGTGCCGGCCAAGTGGGTAAAAGACATCGGCCCTGAGATGAAAGAGGTCATTTTGCGCACGGCCCGAAATTATCCGATGTACGCCACGTGGTATAAAGAGTAATTCTCCAATCCCATTATATTTGCAGCCCTAATTATTTAAGAATGAAAAATGTATCCTTGGCTTTAAACGCTGTGTTACTTGTAGCAGTAGGCGTTTTGTACTTTTTGCAATTCTCGGGCGGCAAGTCTGCGTCCTCTGCTAACGGTGCGAGCGTTAAAGATGTGAGCGTGGCTTACGTCAATTCTGACACAGTCCTTAAGTACTATGAATATGTAAAAGTAAATCGCGATCGTCTTGAAGGAAAAGGCAAGAAGTTGGACCAGGAATTAAAGAACCGCGCCCAGGCATTGCAAGGTGAATTTGAATCGTATCAACGCAACGTAAGCAGCATGACCATTGGCCAGGCACGTGCCGTAGAAGAAGATCTCGGCAAGAAACGCCAGAACCTGCAGATGTACCAGGAGAGCCTTAATCAGGAAATGTTGGTAGAGCAAGATAAGATGACGAAAGAACTCTATGAGAAGATTACCGGCTACTTAAAGACGTATGGAAAGGAGCGAGGCCTTCAGGCTGTGTTTAAGTTTGATGCTTCCAGTGACCTACTCTATGGTGGTGATAGTCTGGACATCAGCAAAGAAGTAGTGAAAGGTTTGAATGAAGCCTATAAGTTGGAGCAGGCATCATCGACTACAAAAAAGGATTCGGTATCACAGAAAAAGAAATAGTTATTTTATCCTCACAAATGTCAAAATTCAAAACCCGCTTTAGCGGGTTTTTTGTTTCTCAGAATATCCCAGTAACTTTCTTGCGTGTTTAGATCGCTATTAGATTTTTTAAACGTAAGGCCGGAAGAGCGGCTCCAGGTAATGCTCATGTTGGGAGCGGGCTTCTTCATGGGTATCTTTTTCGCTACGTATAGTGTTGTGGCCGAGTCATTATTTCTTAGCACACTGGGTAATGAACTGAATAAAGCATTCCTGGTATCAGGGGCGCTTGGTATTGTAGCATGCTTGATTTTCTCGTGGGCACAAAACCAACTCAAGTTTTCAAACCTCACCGTCTCTGCTATCGTATCGGTGGTGGCAATAACTTCATTCTTCTATGTAGCCTACCACTTCGGTCCGGTAGAGTATCGAAAGCCGGTTATCTTTTTTATGTTTTGTATGACGGGCCCTATCACTGCCGTGCTACTGTTGAGCTATTGGGGTACCTTCGGGCGCTTGTTTAATTTCAAGCAATCCAAGCGCATCATAGGTTGGATCGATACAGGTCAGTTGGTGGCGGTTATTCTTGCCAACGTGCTGATTCCGCTTACAGCGGGATTATTTCCATCAACTGATAGTTATCTGATTGTCTGTTGTTTAGCAATTATTGCCTCTGCTGTTCATTTTATCATTATTTCTATTCGATTTCCACTGGTTAAGAATGACCCTGCTGAATTTGGGCCGGAGGTAAAGAAGGAAACGAGGCTTGTGCGGGTGGTTACCGATCCTTACACGAAGTTGATGTCCGTGTTCCTGATTGTGTCCATGGTCACCCTGATTTTTGGCCAATTCACATTCCAAGAATTGATCAAAGTGCAGTACCCTAATCAGCGCGAACTGACGGACTTTCTCGCCTATTTCAACGCGACAATTTACGTCCTCAGTTTCGTGATGCAGACATTCGTCAACGACAAGATCGTGAGCAACTATGGCATACGGGTGGCCTTGCTGATTCTTCCATTAATTGTCGCGGTGTTTGCAGTCAGTGCGAGTTTCACCGGGCTGGTCTTCGGCTATAGCCCAGAATTAGCGCCCGATAAGTTTATTTACTTCTTCTTGTTCATTGCGTTGATTCGTTTATTCAACAATATGATTCGCGACTCGCTGGAGAATCCCATGTTCAAACTTTTGTTCGTGCCTTTGGATAGCCGCCTCCGGTTTGGGGTGCAATCAAAAGTAGAAGGTGTGATTAACGAAACTGGCCGCTTTACAGCTGGCGCGCTGATTTTTGTTTTTGCCCTTATTCCAGGATTTCAGATTATTTGGATGCCTATTCTGCTTGTAGTGCTTATGGGGCTTTATTTTGTAACGGTCAATCAACTTTATGCTGGTTATAAAAGTAAAATCCGGTCAAAACTTGAGACTGCCGAGGTATCAGCCGAGAAATTGGAAATTGGATTTGGACCTATTATTAAGAAGCTTGAGAGTAAGTTGGAAAGCAATTCCACTAATTCGGCTGTGTTTGCCTATAAACTACTTGAAAAGATTGATGGATCGAATGTGGGTTCATGGGTGAATACGTTGATGAGAAATCCGCACAGCGAAATTCAGGAGTTTGCTCAGCGCAAAGCAAATGAATTGAAAGGCCTTTCCGTGTCAGACCGCTACATTATTCGATATGATCGCAACAAATCAGAAGTATCAGACAAGAACCTGTTGACGAAGAATGAATTGGAGATGATCATTCATAGCGGTGGAGACATAACCAAGTCCCGTATCCTTAGGCTCACCCGCTCGCCCGAACCTGGAGACCGGCAGTACGCTGCTGAATTGCTGCTTCACAGTTCGGTAGAAGAGAACACTTCTTTTTTGATTGAACTTCTAAATGATCCGGACATAAAAGTCAGGAATACCGCCATCAAAACGGCCGTGAAAAAGAATAGTACGGAGGTTATCCTTGCCTTGATTGAGAATTTGAATAATCCTGTTTATGCCAATCAGGCAATGAACTCTCTTACGCTGATAGGAGGCAAAGCATTGTCGCTTTTAGAGAGCGCCTTCTATCGCACAGGCCAAAGTACAGCTACCCTTATTCACATCGTGCAAGTCATTGGCCGGATTGGTGGTCAACGGGGAAAGGATCTGCTTTGGAATAAGATTGACTATCCTGATAAGGTAGTTGTTTCTCGCGTGCTGCTGGCGATGGGCGAGTCGGGCTTTAAGGCTGGTATCTCTCAGGTATCGCGTATCAAGTTTGCTATTGAGAACGACATTGGAGACATCAGTTGGAATTTGCAGGCCATTCAAGAGTTGGAAAAGGGAGGTATCTCCTTTGTGATTGAGACTGCCATTCGCAGTGAGATAGCCAATGATGTGAACCATGTCTATATGCTGTTGGCCATGTTGTACGATACACGCTCCATACAATTGGTGAAAGAAAATATTGAAAGCGGTACAGTAGAAGGGACAGCTTTTGCTATTGAACTACTAGATGTTTTTCTTTCAGAACAATTGAAGCAACGAGTAATTCCGGTGTTGGATGAGTTGTCAGATACAGAGCGTATCAATCGTCTGGAAGTGTTTTACCCGCGCATCGCGCTTGACGATCGCCTCGTACTTAAATTCCTGATTAACAGGGATTTTACTCAAACGAGCCGATGGACGAAGGCCTGCGTCATCTATCAGGTAGGGCTACAAAAGGTGCCAGAGTTCACACTCGATTTGGTTGCCCAGATGTTTAATCCTGATCTGTTGATTCGACAGACAGCGGCATGGTCGTTGCTCCAGATTGATCCTGATCAATATCATTTGCATTCGGGCCGGTTAGGGGAGGATGCCAAACGAGAACTTGATGCGGTGCTAGCGCCTGCGAGAGAAGGCGAAGCACGAAAAATGCAATTTGACAAAATACTCTTCCTGAGCAAGATCGATATTTTCAAAGGACTACCGGGGCTGGCACTTTCATTTGTTGCTGATATGGCTGAAGTCGAGGTATTGAAGGCAAATAAGTCGCTTTCATTGGACGACAACGTTAACAATTACTTTTTCGTTGTCTTCGAAGGTGAAATTGATTCTTATTATCAGGGAAAACACCAACGCACTATCACGCCCGGCACGTTTATCGGGGAGCAGATTTCCCGATCGGGTATTGTCAATTCTAGCCAGCTTATGGCCAAAGAAGGCGAGGCCGTATTGCTTAAGATCAGTAAGGATCAGCTATATGGATTGTTATCCGAAAATGTAAGGCTGGCAGAGCGGGTTTTGGATTATGCCTAAAAACCCCTAATTTTCACCGTATTTTTTAAACTAGTTCCCGACAAAGCTTTTCTGTGCTTATTTTTTTAACTCAAGTCTGGCAAGTAGGGATACAAGTAATTTTATTAATTTTCTGGTTCTGTAAAGACGAATGCTGAATTATCCGCTACAATCTGGCGAGCTGGTAGACGATCAACACCAGGAGGAGGTTAGCTATGCTACCCTCGGACCCAACCCGTTTCCGGGATTGCGGCCATTCAGCATTGAGGAATCACACCTTTTCTTTGGGCGAGAAAACCAGGCAGAGGAGATACTTCTAAAGCTCTCCAGGTTCCGTTCCGTAACGGTAATGGGCTACTCCGGTAGCGGTAAGTCGAGCTTAATGTCGTGCGGTCTGGTGCCCGTATTGCAGGGAGGTTTTCTTACGGAGACGGGTCCAAATTGGATTGTGATCACTACCCGACCAGGAAATTCACCAATTTCAAATCTTACCGAAGCGATCGTAAATCACTTAGAGTCGTCTGGCAAAATCAGCGCAGATGACCGACCTATTCAGCAAGCCATTATCAAATCAGTTCTCAAGAGTGGTTCGTCAGGTCTTTTGGAAGTAGCGCGATACCTCCAACAGACACAACACGAGAACGTATTTTTTCTCATCGATCAATTTGAAGAAATCCTCCGCTATCGCGAATTAGATGAGGACGCTGTCAATGAGTCAACCCAATATGTAAACCTATTACTCACAGCCATCCATCAGCGCGAAGTACCGGCTTATGTATCGCTGAGCATGCGGTCAGACTTTATAGGAGAGTGTTCTGTTTTTTCTGGATTAACGGAAGTAATCAACGAAAGTAATTACCTGGTTCCGCAGATGACACGCGAACAAAAACGCTTTGCCATTGAGGGACCTGTGGCCGTAGCGGGGGGAAGGATTACCTCGCGACTGGTGAAGAAACTATTGAGTGATGTGGGCGACAGCCAGGATCAGTTGCCGATTCTTCAACACGCGCTGATGCGCACGTGGGACTATTGGGCGCAGAACCGGGAGGCTGACGAGCCAATGGATGTTCGTCACTACAATGCTATCGGTAGAATCAGTCAGGCACTTTCGCTTCACGCGAATGAGGCCTATGATGAACTAAATTCGCGCGAGAAGGAAATTGCGGAGGTGTTGTTTAAAAATCTTACAGAGAAAAACCAAGAGAATCAGGGGCTGCGCAGACCATCTAAAATTAAAGTAGTTTCTGAGTTAGCAGGTAGCACAGAAGAAGAAGTGATTAAAGTAGTGGAGAGATTCCGCATGACGGGCCGTTCGTTCCTAATGCCAGGTGTTCACGTTCCGCTTACAGGCGCTACCACCATTGAGTTGTCTCACGAAAGCTTGATGCGTATCTGGACGCGGCTTACCAATTGGGTTGAAGAAGAATTTGAATCTGCCCAATTGTACAAACGCATTTCCGATGCTGCTGCACTTTATCAAATTGGGAAGTCTGGTCTTTGGCGCCCGCCTGATTTGCAGTTAGCGTTAAACTGGCAAAAGAAACAACGACCGACACGCGTTTGGGCGCAACGCTATGATGAGGCTTTTGAGCGTGCTATCGTATTTCTGGATACCAGTCGCATTACCTACGAAGCCGAACTCAAAAATCAGGAGATGCTGCAGCGCAGGATGCTGCGGAGGGCCAGGATAACATCGATTGTATTGGGCACCGCGGCTGTGATCGCTATTCTCTTTATGATTTATGGTATTACTCAGTCAATTGAAGCCAACTCACAAAAACTTGAGGCAACTAAGCAACGTGATAAAGCTATAGAAAATGAAAAGGCTGCCATTGTTGCAAAAGAGGAAGCAGAAAAGCAACGCCAGATCGCGATAGCGAGAGAAAAGGAAACAAAGCAAGCTCCTATTAGAGTGGACGCAGCCCTTAAAGAAGCCCAGGCTGCTCGTGATGAAGCTCAAAGAAATTTGAAGAAAGCCATTGAGCAGGAGCAGTTGGCTATTATGGCGCAAGGAAAAGAGAAGGAGCAACGTATCGTAGCAGAGCAGCAGACACAGATCGCTACGCGCGAACGTGATCGTGCCAATGGCCTCTTGATGTTGACTATCGCTCAGTCACTCGAGGCCAAGTCGGTGATTATGGAAGACAAAGATTTGGCCGGCTTGCTGGCGATGCAGGGCTATCTTTTCCACACGCAGTACGGAGGCAAGAAGTATGACCCCTATGTTTTCAGAGGTCTTTATTATGCTACGGCAAAGCTGCTCGGCTACAACTACAACGAAGCAAAAATACCAGACAAAGTGCCTTTGAAGAATAAAATGTTTGGATTGGCTGCATCGAAGACCAGCAAGACGTTTTATACTACAGGAAATGACGGTCGAATTTTTAAGGGAGACTTTGGAAAGCTTGCTATCGATCAACTGGTTGATTTCAATCCCTATCCCAATCGGGTATTGGCGCTTAGCGCGGATGAGAAATACCTGGTCAATGGAAGTGACTCTTCGTCCATTCAAATCTTCCATTTAGATCAGCAGGGCGAAAAGCCAGGTGTTGCAAATGGACATAAAGGCTTTGTGAATGACATCAAGTTTCTCCCAGATAATTCAGGTTTTATATCTGTTGCCTCCGATCGCACCATCCGATTCACCAATCACATCACAGGGCAAGGCCGAAAGTTGGCAAGTCTCCCATATGATATTAAGTCCATTGACATCAGTCCGGATGGTACGAAACTGGCGGGCGCATCAACCTCTGGTGTATTGGTGCTCATGGAT
>JAIENH010000463.1 GCA_019751475.1 Cyclobacteriaceae bacterium | reverse complement strand
GTCCGGCCAGTGTGTCCCATGCGCTGCCAGGAGATACACCACCGGCAATAAATCCTTTCTTCGCAAAGTAGCCGGGTGCCGCTGTGTTTTTCAGGTAGTTGTTTACAGTAGTGGGATCAATGCCAGGCAAAAACGAGTTGATCCATTTTGTGAATACCGTTTTTACGGAATTGTCTTTTAGTAGAACATTGCGATCAGTGCTGTTCAGGCTGCTGGAAGGCAAGCCCACTTCGGCCACACCGATGTCAGCTACTTCATTGCCAGATGCTACGAAGGCATAGTTGATACCTTTCTTTCCATCCAGTGAAAATAATATGGCGTTCGGGTGGTTGCTGTTTCCATACACATCTACCACATCGTTCTTCTTGCCGGCAAACATGCGAAGCGATCCGATAGAGAA
Organism: Cyclobacteriaceae bacterium; assembly: GCA_019751475.1. Lineage (GTDB taxonomy): Bacteria > Bacteroidota > Bacteroidia > Cytophagales > Cyclobacteriaceae > ELB16-189. The sequence goes on along the minus strand of JAIENH010000463.1, from coordinate 7,058 downwards.
TTGATCTTTAGCCGGGTCGGCAAGAGTAAGGCCTGAGGCAAGCACTTCCATCTGCGCATCGTATTGACTGCCAAGCTCTGTATAGTTAATGCGGAAGATAGAGTTCTTGTTATCTTTTTCTTTGATGCGATCACAGTTGTACGGCTTGATGATAGCGATGCCATTCAACGCGCTGTTGTTATTCCAGAATATTTGGAGTGCCTTGCCACCATCGGGTTCGCCAGCCGACTCTGCATCGCTAATGGTGAGTTGATAGTTCCACGTCACGCCTTCAAAGGTCACGTTTGATTCAACCACCAAATTTTTAGTGCGCAAATCATCGCCTGTATAGGTAAGGGACTGTACGCGATAGATTTTGTACTTGCGTATGCCGTTTACAAATTCCTCTACAAGCTTTGAGGCAGCCTCGCCCACAAAGATGAACGTATTAAGATTTTTGTAAACATCATCGCCACTGATCGCATCATCAGCCGTGCGGCCTCCAATTCGTCCACCAGCCTGGCTGCTGATGGAAGAAGGAATATCAACACTAAACCTGGCGGGAAGAATGTCTTGCTGAGGTTCAATCTTCTCATTGCTTTCGCATGAGGTAAGGAATGAAAAAGTACCCGCCAACATCAGAACCATTAAAAATTTGTTTGTTTTCATAAGTAGGTAATTTGTTTGTTTTCTATTAATCATAAGCCGGTTTATTATGGGCTTTCAAACAGTAAAACACACCCATCAGTCTGTACCCTTATGCCAAGCCTAAATTTTTTAACGAAAGAAGTCCAGAAGTCTAAAATAGGCTTTTTTAAGCCAAAATCACGGTTTATTGACCACTACAGTCGTATCCGCTACCACACTGGTAACCGCAAAAAACCCCAAGGCACCCCCGCTCACATTGCTGGTGGTGTTGGCACGCTCTACATCAAAGACGCCTCCGCGCCACTCTGTCTCCGATAGCACCGATCGGAGAAAGTTTTTGTAAGCTACGCTGATGCCATATTTTCTACGAATGATGACGCTGCCAAGCGGAAAGGTAAACTCCGCCTTGCCAGGCTTGAAGATGTCGTTGGCATCGATTGTCTTTAAATCATAAAAGATAATTCGTCCTTCGCATACAGACGATGGGGTGCAGGCAATTGTGTTTTTCCAGGAGATGGAATGATCAATATAATTGGATTGCTGTCCGTTGGCACCTAGTGAAAGTGAAAAGCGCGGGCTATCATCTACTTTTCTATAATCAATGGCACGCAGCGGCTCTACAGCTTCCGAACGGTCTTGTGCAAAAAACTCTTTGCCTTTGTAGTTGATGCGTAGCGTGTATGTCCTTCCGAATACTGCGCGCATAGATGGCGTGTAGTATTCACCTGATTGAGGCGGCACCTCTTGCAATGGATATGCAATCCCATTGTCTTCAATCACTGACACAAAAGCCCCTGAAGCCGGAAGGGCCTTCTGACCAGAAGTTCCGTATGGAATGGTGAGCTTTATTTTGTGATTAGTACGTTCGTTGGTAAGAAGTCCCTCCACCACCACCGTATTAATTGCCTGCGGCATGCCAGTACGTTCAATTCGTTCTTCGCACGAGAGCGAAAGAGCAAGTATTACTAATGCGATGGCAGCCGTTGCTTTCATAAAAATTTAAAATTGTAAGAAAGTGACGGAGTGAATTGAAATAAATAAGTCTGCGAGGCCACGCGATCCGCTTGAATCAAGTCGGTCGGTATTTTAAAATCAGTAGGGCCGGTCTGTATCTTGTTGTAATTAATGAAGAGCGCATTCTTTCGCCCGTAAAAATTATAAATGGAAAACGTAAGACTGTGCTGGAATTTGTTTTCAAGATTGCGATTGAGTTTCCATGTGGATGAAATATCCATTCGGTGATAGTCGGGCAATCGGTCATTGCTTCGTTGACCGTAAATCGGCACTTCTTGTCCGTTGTATTGATAGAAGCTAACCGGAGAAGTGAACGGTGCCCCTGTGAGAAAATTCCAGTTGGCCGCAAGATTCCATCGCAAGGTAATATCATACGATAGCATGCAACTGATCTGGTGCGGACGATCGCTGAAAGCGTTGAACTCTTGCCCATTGTTCAATTCAGCAAATCTTCGCTTGGCCCTGGCATACGAATAGCCGAACCATCCGCGTAAGCGTCCTGTTTCCTTTTTCATGAGCAGCTCTACACCGTAGGCTGTGCCTGATCCAAATCTCAACTCTCGTTCGATCAATGGATTCAGCAACGTTTCAGCATGTGCCGTGTAGTCAATTTGGTTGTAAAGCTTTTTGTAGAATACCTCACCCGAAAATGAAATCCCTAGATTAGCCAAGTGCCTGTAATAACCCATCGTAATCTGGTTGGCCAACTGTGGCTGGATGTTGATACTGCTGGGCAGCCAGACCTCCAACGAAGTAAACGGACTGATGGAGTTGGTGATGAGATGAAGGTTTTGAACGTTGCGCGCATAGCCAAGTCTGACGGAAGAATTTTCGTTAATACCATACTGCACCGTGGCCCGCGGTTCCAGGTTTACATAGCTGTTGTAATTCTCTCCCTTCTTGTAAAACAATGTATCTCTTACCTGTCGTGCGTCATCAAATACAAATTCAAACGATTCACCTGCATTCGTCCAGTTGGTGAGTCGCGCTCCGTAATTGAATCCCCATCGCCCGCGCTTTAGTTCATGATTGACATACAAAACTGACTCACCTGTGTTGCGCACGGAGAGTGCCGGAAGCCGCGCGCTTGTTCTTGTCTGAAAATTTCCCGGATCCATAAAGTAGCCGCTCAGGGCTGCACCAAATGTCAACTCATTATCCGGCTGAATGAAATAACTAAAATCACCTTTGAGATGCACGTTGCTGATGCGCGAGTTCCATCGCGTGTCAGTGGCAAGGTCTGAAAACAAGGAATAGCTGTAAGCACTGCCGGCCACTGTGGTATTTAAAAACAGTCGGTTGTTAAACAAGTGATTCCACCTCGCAGTAGCCGCAGCATTGGACCAGGATATGCCACTTGTTTTATTGAAATAATTATCGGCCCCGCTATAGAATGAAAAATAGACCTGGTTCCTGGGGTCTATTTTGAAATTAAGTTTTCCCGTAAGGTCATAAAACTGAAACTGCTTGATGTTGTTGTCGGCCAATTGAAAAAGCCACTTCAGCCTTGACACTCTGTAGGAAAGCAAGAACGAACTTTTGTCTTTGGTGAGCGGGCCTTCAATGCCCAGTTTGGTCGAAATAAGTCCGAGGTTGCCCCAGGCCTGCACGCGCTGGTCATTTCCTTTTTTGGTTTGAACATCCAGCACGGAAGAAAGGCGTCCGCCAATGGAAGCCGGCATTTCTCCTTTGTAGAGCGTAATGTCATTGGCCGCATCGGGAATGATGGTAGAGAAAATTCCGAGGATGTGGCTGGGATTATAAATGGGTGAGCCATCAATCAACACCAGGTTTTGGTCGCGCTGACCACCGCGCACATAATAAAATGTGGAGCCATCAGAATGAAGTTTAACACCCGGCACAGACTCCAGCGACTTAAGCACATCCATTTCTCCAAACAAAGCCGGGCGTTCCTCAACCGTTTTGGGTCGCAAAGAAGCTTTTGTGGTTTGCACCTCATCAATTGCTATCGATGACTGATCTGTCACCAAAATTTCTTGTAATACCGGTGGACCTTCTTTGAGCGTTACATCGCGCGCAAGCGATGAAGTCAAATCAATCTCTTCGGTAACGGCATCGTATCCTACAAAAGAACTTTGCACGGTATATTTTCCTTTGGGCACCGTGACGGAATAAAATCCATAGGCGTTACTCGCTGCGCCTACGGCCAACTGCGGAAACAAGACCGTGGCGCCAATGAGGGCCTCGCCTGTGCGATCGTCCTTCAAGAAGCCGCTCAACGTGACTTTTTGATCTTGCTGCTTTTCCTCTCTGCCAGCGGGTTGCAAAATCATTTGCCCCTCCACGATATCATACCGGAAGCCTGCCAACGAGGATAGCTCGCTCATGATTACGGTAATCGTCTTCTCTTTTGCCTGATAGGTGATCTTTTGCATCACCGGCAATTTCTTGGGGTTGTACGAAAACCGCATGCCGCTTTGCTCGGAGATCATTCTCAACACCACGCCCAGTGACTGCTCACGCACGTCTATTGAGATTTTAGCATCGGTAGATTTTTTCTGTGCAGACAATTCCAAGCTAAATAGTCCAATAACAAAAACGATTGCTATCGTAAGCCATCCCCTTGGGTGCATTCTGCGAAACATGTTGGCGTCAAAAAATTCAGCAACCCGCACCGATGATCTCGATTTTATTGCCTTGTATGCGATAGGTGAGATTAAGCGTACTCTTCAATACAGCCAATACAGCCTCCAGCGATTGCTGATCAAACGATGCTGTTACTGCACAAGTCGCAGGGACGGTGGCCGATATCATAATCTGCGAACCGTACGCGCGATTGAGTGTCTCCACTACAGCTTGCAGACTGGTGGATTCAAAAATAATTTTGTGCGTCTTCCATGAGAGAAAGTTCGCATCTTCATTGGGCGCCTTGGCAATTTTTCGAGTGGCAGGAGTGAAGACACCTCGTTCACCTGCCTGCAATTTCACTTCCGACTCCGTTGACGAAAACTTTACAAGACCTGTTTGCACAGTCACCGCTACTTCGGGCTCTCCCTGGTAAGCTCGCACCGAAAACGAAGTGCCTAGCACTTCCACCGTGGTAGCCTGAGCCTGAATTTGAAACGGTCTCTGTTCATTACGCACTATTTCAAAAAATGCTTCACCCGTCAGCGTGACAGAACGAACGCCTTCGCTGAAATCACCCGTATACGAAAGTGAAGAATTACGATTCAACACAACAGTTGATCCATCAGGTAATGTTAAGCTGCGGGTCTCTGCCGATGCAACGATCACGGTGCTTTGATCTCGATTCATCCAATACACTACAAAACTACTTATGGCAACTAATAAAATGCCGGCCGCAATGCGCAGTGTCTGACCCGACCAGAGCGTACGCACTGGTGCCTCTTCTGCTTCCATAAGTCGGCTTTGAAGATGCGCCCACTCTTTATCCAGATCGATAGCCAATTCAGCTTTTGACTGGCTTTGGTAGTAGCGATCTCCGGCATCGAAGGCTTTCTCCAAATCCTGATAATGCTTTTCATTGGCCGAAGCCTGCTGACGCCAGCTCATTAGGGCTGCCTCCTCTTCCGCAGAAGTCTCCCGCGCCAGCGACTTGGCTATTTGCTCGTTGATACTATCGTTTTGGTCTATATCCACACCTTACTGTAAAGTCACAACACATTAAATTTACGTTACCCTTATCAGCTACTCATAAAAATTATCAGCACCAGAAATTCACCCAGGCGCTCTCGCAGCAGGGCCAGTGCTTTAGACATCTGGGCTTCCACGGTTTTTACGGAAATCCCCAGCTTTTCAGCCACCTGGATGTAACTTAATCCATCTTGGCGGTTCATTTCAAATACCAGCCGGCATCTTTCGGGCAACATGTTGATGGCAACTTCTATCTCCCGCTCCAGTTCGGCCGCTTCCATCGACCTGTTCTCTTCTATCCGGGCACCTTCTGGCGCATCGGAAAGTGATGAGAATTTCTTACGATCGCGCAAATGATTCAGGCAGCGATTGCGGACGGCTGTAAAAAGATAACCCCGGTAGTTGGAATCTTCGGGCAACTGATCAAATTTTTCCCATAGCTGGATAAACACATCGTGTACAATACCCTTGGCTTCATCAAGATCGCGCACATACTTCATGGCAAAGCCACAGAGCGGCTTGAAAAGTTGCCGAAACAGCGTTTCGAATGCCTGAAGATTTTTTGCTGCCACGTATTTCGCGAAAGCGTATGAATCAATCGCTTGCGAAAGATAAAGAACTCTGGTCTCTCTTGCAGAACGCTCCTCACTTGATCATTCCTCGTAAAAAAGTTACCTTCACTACGCTAAACCTCCACCATGCGCATTGTGTACGCATTGATTGTGCTTTTCCTTATAGCCTGCATTGCTTTCGCGCGCTGGTATCTCTGCGACATTCGCGGGCTTTGCACCTACGAAGCGGCTACTCACACCACTGAAAAGACAGTAGCGATTGTTGAGATTCTCTTAATGCTGTTGGTGGCTTTTCTGCTGGGCTTTGCTGTTGCCTGGCTTCTTCGCGATCGTGCGATTCGCTCTTCTTACCATCAACTATCTCTCCTGCAAAAAGAAAAAACTACCTGGCACGAGCAATTGGAAATGTTGGAGAAGGACAACCAATCGGCCCGAAAGCACCTGGCGGAGTGGCAACACGAGGCTCATCAACTGGCTGAACAGAAAAAGGAATTAACTGCAACCGCTCAACAAGCCCAGGAGGAAACTGAAACACTCAAAAGAAGATACAACCATTTAAAAGAAGAGACGGACTCGCTGCGTGATATCATTACCGAATTAAAGAAACAGCCCGCTACATCAACTCAAACAGTAGCACCAACGGCACCTCCACCTATCAGTGCGGAAGAGAAAGCAGCGATACTGAAATCACGGTTTACACCCACCACCTGGCAAACACGAGATGACCTGACGGTTATTAGTGGCATTGGGCCAGTTATCCAGCGGAAGCTGAATGAACTGGGCATTTACTCTTTTCAGCAGATCAGCGAATTCACACCTGAGTTAGTGGAACAAGTAACAGACGCCATCAAATTTTTTCCGGGCCGCATTGGCCGCGACAACTGGATCGGCCAGGCTGCTGCGCTTGTGAGATATAGAAAGTAAGGAACGAAGCTTAACTAGTTTGCAAGAAGTTGTTTCAACTCGGGAAGAGTTATTGTTTTGATTTTAGGAAAATCCAATGACTTCAACACATCGAAATGTCTATCGTGGGTGAGAATGAAATCAGTATTCGCTGCCAAAGCGCAGTTAACAAACTTGTCATCGTCAGGATCCTGCAGAATAAGTTGATACTTGAACTAAACCACTATCGACTGGAAGTCGATAGGTTGTAAAAAGAATGAAATTCTTACTCCAAAATAATAGTATCAGTATCAATATTGCCAGGCTTGCGATGGTGCTCAAGGTATT
>JAIENH010000171.1 GCA_019751475.1 Cyclobacteriaceae bacterium | reverse complement strand
AGGTGGTGTGATGAAGGCAAACGTGTTACATCCTCCAAAGTGGCCATTAAAATTTCTCCGGTTCTTCCTGAAAGAAAAATACCTGGAAGAAGTTGAGGGCGACATGGAGGAGATTTTTTATGAGAACGCAGAACGTTTTTCTGCTCGCAAGGCAAAACGAATCTATATCTGGGAGATTATCAAACTGCTTCGCCCCAACCTGATTAAAAACTTTGAGTTTGTGAATCAATTAATCCAATACGACATGTTAAAAAATTATTTTAAAGTTTCTCTTCGTGGTATATTAAAAAGCCCCGTCAATTCATTCATCAATATTTTCGGATTGGCGGCTGCTATTGGCTTCTGCATTTTTTTCTACGCGTTTGTGGTCTACACCTTCAAGCGCGATCAATTCCATGAAAATAAGGAGGTGGTTTTCCTCTCCACATTTACGGCTTCGCGCGAAGGCGCTTTGCGGCAATACGGCCTGTCGCCCCGGCCGTTGGGCGAACTGATGAAACAGGATTTTCCTCAGGTGACTAAAGTTTGCCGTGTGGAAGACCGGAATGTTATTGTAAAACATGGTGATAACATTTTCCATGAACGCATCCGTTTTGTCGATCCCACTTTCCTCGATATGTTCACCTTCCCCCTGAAGTGGGGTGTATCTACATCGCTTGTCGATGTGAATAGTGTGGTAATCAGCGAGCCGATGGCTGAAAAATATTTTGGTGATGAAAACCCCATTGGTCAAAGTATTCTAATAAAGTTCAGCGCAGAGAATGGCAAAGAATTTAAGATAACAGGCGTTGCCAAAAAATTTCCATCCTCAAGAAGTTTTGATTTCCATTTCCTGATCAATTTCGAAAACCTTCGAACGGCACAACCCGGTTTCGATTATCACGACTGGTCAGTCTTTCATCAAGCCACTTTTATCCAAGTATCGCAACCGTCCGACATAAAAATCATTGAGGCGGGGATGGAAAAATACAAGCGCACACAAAACGAAGCAGTTGAAAAAGACTGGGCCATTGCTTCTTTTCAGTTTGAACCGTTGGCGACTGCCCACATCAAGACAGACGAAATACGCGAAGATGTTTTCCGTGAGGGCACACACAGCAACATAACATCTATCAAATTTCTTTCAGGGGTTTGCACATTGATGTTGTTGCTGGCCTGCTTTAATTATATCAACATCGCCATTTCAACTTCGGTGAAGCGCTTGAAGGAGTTGGGTGTGCGCAAAACCATCGGGGCTACCAGAAGGCTGGTAATTGTTCAGTTTTTATCTGAAAATATTGTGGTCACTTTTTTCGCCATGCTATTCGGCATTCTTCTGGGCTGGCTGGTAGTTATACCCTGGTTCGAGGGGTTGTGGCACTTCAGCATGGAATTCAGTCTCAACGACCCGCGCTTATGGATGTACCTGCCTATCATCATGCTGATTACCGCCATCGCCTCGGGCATCTATCCGGCTATTTATATTTCGCGGTTTCAAACCGTTACAATCCTGAAAGGCTCAGTGAAGTTTGGCCAGAAAAATCCGGCAACCAAATTTTTTCTCGGCTTCCAACTGGTGCTGGCTTGCATGTTCATCACCAGCGCCATCGTGTTTACCATGAATGGTGATTACTTGGCCCAAAGGAGTTGGGGTTACAGCAATCGTGATGTGATTTATACTGCTGTTGAAGGTGAATCAACTTTTCAGCAGTTGAGCGATGTGATGCAACGCAACCCGAAAGTGCTTTCAATTTCCGGCTCTGCTCAGCACATCGGTAAAAATCATCAAACAACGGTTTTACATTTCCCTGACAAAGATTTTGAGGCCGACCGTTTGGCAGTAAGCCCCACGTATTTCGAAACGATGGGAATTGAATTAGTGGAAGGGAGAGCATTCAAAGACTTTGATGGCAGCGATAAAAATGCGGTGGTGATAAATGAAACGATGGCTAAAAATCTGTCCCGATGGCTATCGGGATGGGGCAATGCGCTAGGGCAACAATTCAAAATAGACAGTATTGCCTACGAGGTAGTTGGAGTGGCTAAAGATTTTCATAGTTATAGCTTCTTCTCACTGCTCAGGCCTACATTTTTTACTTCAGCGGATAAAAAAGATTTTAAGTTCCTCTCCCTGAAGGTTAACCGTGAGCAGCAACAAGGGGCATTCGAAGATCTAAAAAAAGCCTGGGCTACGCTCTATCCCGAAATTCCGTTCAATGGCGGTTATCAGGAAGATGTATGGGGAAATTATTACACAGAGATGGGCATTCATGGCCATGTGTGGCGGGTGTTTGCAACCGTGGCTGTAATTCTTGCCATGTTGGGTTTATATGGATTGGTGGCGATTAATGTCTCGGGTAGGGTTAAAGAGTTTAGCATTCGCAAAATACTGGGGGCCGATTATAAAAGCATCAGTAATACTATCTTCAAACAGTATTATGTTCTGGTTATTACGGCATTAGCATTTGGCATTCCCCTGAGTTTCTTTTTCATAAAGGCAATACTCGACTTTGCGTATGATTATCACATGCCAGTTACTATTTGGTTGGTGGCCATAGCAGCTTCGCTGTTAGTAGCTGTTGTGATAACAACGGTGGCAACACAAATTATAAAAGTCTTTAAAGCTAACCCGGTAGAGGGTTTAAAGGTTGAGTAAATAAGCACCATGAATGATTATATAGAGCGGAGAAGAACAGCAAGACTTTCCGGTTGGTTATTTCTCCTCTGGATTGTCTTAGGATTTTATGACATGTTTTTTGTGTCGCCCAAAATATTTGTCAGTGGTGATAGCGTGGCTTCTGCTCAAAACATTCTAAAATATGAATTCTTATTCCGTACAAGTATTTTTTCAGGCCTTTTAACAAGCACATTATGGGTGCTTTTGGTATGGGTCTTTTATGGTCTTTTTAGAAATGTCAATGAACGGTACGCCAAACTTTTAGTAGCTTCTGTAGTGGTGCAAGTACCCGTGGCATTTGTTAAAGCTGGACTTAGTATTGCAACTGTTATGACTCTAAAAGGAGACATTCTGAAGTCGTTTGAATTGGCGCAGAGGCAAGACCTCGCCATGGCGTTTCTAAAAATTAACGACTACAGTGTTTTGGCATTGGAATTATTTTGGGGGTTCTGGCTCTTTCCGCTGGCTATACTGATTTATCAATCTGTATTCATTCCTCGCTTTCTGGGGATATGGCTAGTTATAAATGGAATTGTATATGTGTTACTAAGCTTTACCAGCATCGTGCTTCCTGAACACAAGGACATAGTTTTTAATGTTGGGATGCCCGCCATGTTTGGGGAACTGGTGCTGATGCTTTGGCTTTTGATAAAAGGAACGCGTGACAAAGGAATCACATCAGCATAAAGTCACCTGAGATCCTTAACACTCTCCTACATTTTAAATACTAAAACAACTTGTTATGAGATTATCATTCTACTTACCAATCTGTCTTTTATTTATTTCCTTTCTATCGCAAGGTCAAAGCAACCTGCAAAAGGGTATATTACTCTACCAATCCAGAAAAATGGATGAAGCCATCAAATCGTTCAAGACGGTTGAGAAGACTTCTGGTGACTTTGGTACTGCTCAGTATTACCTTGGAAGAATTGCTTATGATAAAAAAGAATATGATGATGCGGTCGATTATTTTAAGGTAGCTACTGAAAAGACCTCTACAAACGGAGAGTATTTTAACTGGCTTGGTGATGCGTATTCGGGTGTTGGCAGCGAGTCAAGCATTTTCACTCAGATGTCTGTGGGTCCTAAAGCCCTTCGGGCATGGGAGAAAGCTGCCCAGTTGAATCCCAAAATTATCAATGCGCGTGTTTCCCTGGTGGATTCATACATAGTGGCACCTGAGTATATGGGCGGTGGCGAGGACAAAGCAAAAGCCGTGGCAAAGGAGGTATTGCCTTTACTTGACGAATCCATCAAAACTTTTCCTGAAAACTTCTTACATCAATATTGGTACGGAAAAACCTCAGCACTTACTGGAATGAATATGGAGCGGGGTGAAGAGGTACTGTTGAATTATTTGAAACATACACCCACCAAAGATGAGCCTTCTCATGCCGGGGCCAATATGCGGCTGGGTCAGATTAAAGAAAAGCAAGGGAAAAAAGTTGAAGCAAAACGATACTATGAAGCTGCGCTGAAGTTAGACAACAAACTTGAAGGAGCGAAAAAAGGATTAGAGCGGGTTTCAAAGTAAATGTGCGAACCCCTTCCATAGATATTGATTTCAGGCATGCTTCATCAATGGATTGGAGAGTCATTCAATCCATTGCGCACGCTACATGGCCTGATACATACGGACGATTACTACCTATTAGGCAACTCGAGTACATGTTAGATTTGATATCCAGTGAGCAATCGCTCAAACATCAAATGGAGCGGAATCAACAATTTTTTATTGGCTACCTAGCCAACGATTCATCAGTTGGGTTTGCTTCTGTTGAGGAGCATTATAAATCCGCAGGTGATCTGATGATCCATAAATTATACCTATTGTCTGAGTTTCACGGAAAAGGAATAGGCAAGGCCTTCATCGATTATATTTCTGGGTTGGCTACCCAAACGGAGCATGATACACTGATTTTAAAAGTCTTTTTTAAAAACCAGGAAGCTATACGTTTTTATGAACGCTTAGGGTTCCGATCCATCGGTGAGGAAATGACCGAGTTAGGAAATGGATATTCCGTATTGGATTACATCATGATCAAAAAAGATGTAGCATGAATTCATACAATAAAACAGCAAGACTGGCCGAACTCCTGGGTCGTATCATGATCGGGTAAACGTCACTTCTACCCAAATCCTTTCTGCCACTTGATGCGTCAGCAGTATTTCTTTTTTCGACTTGTGCTGCAAGGTAACGGAACCATCGAACGGTTCTCTTTTCTTAAGAGTCACAGCATCTCCAATTTGCAATCCTTTGGCGTTCAAGTGGTCGAGGAATGACTTTTCGTCTTCACCAACTGCTGCAATGGTAGCGGTTAATCCTTCTGCAAGGTCGCTGAGCGAAGTACGCTTTTGTGTGTAAATTTTTCCGTTGCTATCTGGTATAGGCTCTCCATGTGGGTCAAACTTGGGAAAGTGAAGCATCTCGTCCATGCGGCTATAAAAACGCTTGGAGTCAACGTGCTCCAGTTGTTCAGCTATATCGTGTACCTCTTCCCAGCCGAGTTCCATTACTTTCACCAAGAACAACTCAGCCAACCGATGCCTTCGGATGATTGACAATGCCTCTTTCTTTCCCTTTTCCGTCAAGCGGATACCTTTATAAGGGGCATAGGCAACCACCTTTTTAGTCGCCAATCGTTTCATCATGCTGTTCACCGAAGGTTGTTTTATATTCAGTTTTTTAGCCAATTCCGAAACAAAGACCTCCCCCGTAGCCAGTGACAACGCATAAATGGATTTAATATAGTTTTCTTCCGTAAGTGAGTCCATGCCCTCAGTTTTGATTCAAAAATAACGATTGCAAAGTATATTCATCAAATTAATTTGTTAGAATAGTCTAACTTTTTAATTTTGGCAATCTTAAATTTGAATGAAGAAGATTCGCCCCGCATTATTCCCCTCAATAGTGGCTTTGTTTTGCATGCTATCATGTGAAACATTTGAACCCGTTGCCGTGGATGACTCAGCACTATTAGATGGCCCCGTTGCTGGCTTATCGGCAGCCGAAAACATTCAATTCTTAAGAGGCGATGTATCATTCAACGACCAGGTATTCAACTCTTCAAATGGCCTTGGGCCGTTGTTTGTTTCCACGTCCTGCGGTAGCTGTCATCCGGGCGATGGTAAAGGTCATCCGTTTACAACACTAACGCGGTTCGGTCAAATCAACGAAACAGGAAATCAGTTTTTGAAGTCAGGTGGCCCCCAATTGCAGCATCGCTCCATTCCAGGGTTTACTCCCGAACAAATTCCAGCTGGTGCAACCTTCTCTAAATTCACACCACCCGCCAACACGGGGCTGGGCTTTTTAGATGCCGTAAGCGATAGTGATATTTTGTTGTTTGCTGACCCCGATGATTTGAATGGCGATGGCATTAGCGGTATACCTAATTGGATTGAGTTGAAAACTTATGTAATGCCGCGCAATGAAAGTGTTGTTCAAAATGGAAAGTACATTGGTAGGTTTGGCAAGAAGGCAGCTACCTACAATCTCTTGCAACAAACAGCACAAGCTTACAACCAAGACATCGGCATCACATCCACCTTTGAACCAATCGATACTTATTCGGGAAACGAAATTGACCCAGAGATTTCCAACCAAGAAATTCAAGACGTGGTTTTTTATTTGAAAACTCTTAAAGCACCCATTCCGCGCCAAGCGGATACTGACGTTCTTACTGGTAAGCAATTATTTCTAAATATTGGCTGTGGAAACTGCCATCGCCCAAAAATGAAAACAGCAAGCACCCCCATTCAATCACTAAGCAATAAAGTATTCTATCCATATACGGATTTACTGCTGCATGATATGGGCAGTGGTTTGGACGATGGCTACACGGAAGGTTCAGCAAAAACAGCTGAATGGAAAACCCCGCCACTGTGGGGCTTGGGGCTTTCTAAAAACTCGCAAGGCGGTGAGTATTTTCTATTGCATGACGGTCGTGCAAAGAGTATTGAAGAGGCCATTCGCCTGCACGGTGGAGAAGGAACGAAAAGCAAAGAGTCGTTTGAATCGTTGCCAGCGGGCGAAAGAAAAAAACTAATCAGCTTTCTTGAAAGTTTGTGATAGGATGGACAGAAGAAAATTTTTACGGCAGGGTTGCATTTTTTGCGTAGGTGCTACCGCTCTGCCAATGATGCTTGAAAGTTGCCAAGCTACGCACTACGTTGACGGAACAACCGCCCCCAATGGTTTAGAGGTGGCAATGGCAGAATTCACATTTGTGAAGAAAGGAAAAACAGAAATGCGCCAATACATAATCGTGCAGAACGACAAACTTGAATTCCCTATTTATCTATACCGCATTTCAGAAAATGAATACAGTGCACTTTGGATGAAGTGTTCGCACCAAGGTGCCGAATTGCAGGCCGTGGGCGACCACCTGCAATGCCCCAGCCACGGAAGTGAATTCACCAATAAAGGAATCGTTAATCACGGGCCAGCCGAAAAAAATCTTCGCTCGTTCCCAACTTCACTTTTGGGTGATAGAATAATGATTGACTTACGGCTATCATGAAAAGATTCTTGACATCGCTATTAGTTGTAATTGTTATTACACCGCTATGGTCGCAGGTTGACTCAACGTTGTTTAGGAGGGTGAACAAAGACACTTCAAAACTGCTGTTGAACATGGATGCCGTTTACAACCGTCCGTTTCTTTCCGTGGGTAAAACACCCGTTGCCTTGGGTGGATATGTAGAGGCCAACTGGCAGCACCTCGGCACCGATGGTTTGACAGAAGGTCATCAATTCCAAATGAAGCGG
>JAIENH010000468.1 GCA_019751475.1 Cyclobacteriaceae bacterium | reverse complement strand
CGTATCGCTGCAGGAAAAAGTGAAAGAGTTAGGCACTCAAAATGAAAACATGAAGATTACCATCGACATGCAAGAGGCAGAACTGAATGACAAGCAGGCACAGATTGACGCCAAGCAGCAAGAACTTGCTCTTATCGAGGCCCGCATTCAGGAGTTGATGATCCAAAGCAAAATGAGTGAAGCAGACTCTTACTTTGCACGCGCCCAGGCAGTAGAGGAAGCAGCCAACCGCACCAAGCTTGCTCCCCGCAAAAAGAAGGACACACTGAAAGAAGCCCTCGAACTGTACAAGAAAGCCCAGTCGTTGGGCAACGATAAGGCTCAAGCCAAGATTGATGAACTTGAGAAGAGAGTGAAGTAGCAGTAATCCCCAAATGGTATCTCTAAAAACCCATGAAATTGAAACGTCATTCCGGCCTTTGAGCCTGCCTGCGCGTAGCCGCTTCGGCAAAGGCTGGCCGGAATCTTGATTTCACCATTGCACAAGCGGATACCGGAACAAGTCCGGTATGACCTGTAAGGGTTTTTAGAGATGCCATAAATGAAAAAAAGGTCGCCTTGATTAGGGGCGACCTTTTTTTGTTGTCAGTGCTTTGAATTTTATTGAACACCCGTATCAGTACCAATTAAGTAAACAGTGTAGACTACATATGCTACCAGCATCAAGAAGGCTTCCCAGCGATCAAGCTTGCGCGTGTTGAGCGTAAACATAAAAATCATGAGGAGTACCGTGGAGGCAAGCAGCACATAAATATCAAAATTCATGGCTGTGTTGTAGGGTATCGGGCTAATGAGCCCGGTAATTCCAAGAATGAAGAAAATATTAAAGATGTTAGATCCCACCACGTTGCCGATGGCAATGTCTGTGTTCTTTCGATACGCAGCTACGCAAGAGGTGGCCAATTCGGGCAATGAGGTACCGGCTGCCAAAATGGTGAGGCCTATCAATTTTTCACTTAGTCCATAATGTTTGGCAATTTGAATAGCGTTGTCAACCACTAAATTTCCACCACCGATCAACATGGCCAGTCCTAAAATAACCATACCGATAGACATGGGCATGCTGTAGATTTTTATGGGCTCACCTTCCTCCAGGTCAGATGTGTTGCGCATGGTTTGATAGATGTAAAACAAAAACCCGGCAAAAAATATCAGCAGGATAATGCTGTCTAATCGACCAAGTATAGGCATGCCGTCATCGACCACATACTCATTTACCAACAGAAACAATACACCCGCGGCCAACAGTGAAAGAGGCACTTCATATTTTACTGTATTGCGCTGCACCACCAATGGGTAAATAAGACCCGCGATACCAAGAATGAATAAGAGATTGAAATTATTGCTTCCGATCACGTTGCCAAACGAGGCATCATTTTTCCCATCAAGGGCTGACAGCAGACTCACGATAAGCTCAGGCATAGATGTGCCAAAGGCTACCACCGTAAGGCCAATAGCCAGATTAGAGATGCCGTATTTCTTAGCGGCTGAGGAGGCTCCGTTCACCAAAAAGTCAGCGCCTTTGATGAGAATGGCAAAGCCTACGAATAAGAGAAGGATAGGGAATAGCATAGGTTTACAGGGGTTAGTGCTGGAAAGTTAAAACCATTTTTTGTATTTGAAATAGCTGATCATGCCAATAACAATTGCCCCCATGCTGATCAGCACGGCCGGATAGCCCCAGGGAGAGTGCAGTTCCGGCATTTCGTCAAAGTTCATCCCATAAATACCCACAATAAATGTAAGGGGCATAAAGATGGTGGAGATCACAGTCAATACTTTCATCACCTCGTTCATGCGTGTGTTCATGGTATTGATATGAATGTCCATGAGGCTGGAGGTTAGGTCTTTATAAGTATCCAGTGAGTCGATGAGGTGAACCACGTGATCATACACGTCACCAAAGTAGCGCACCGTGTGTTGGTGAATATGACCGCCTTCGTCTTTGGCCAGCTTGCTGAGAGCATCTCGCAAGGGGTAGAGCGCCTTGCGTAGGTAGATTAACTCTTTCTTGATGCGTTGTATTTTTTGAAACTCCCTTACGCTGGGATTTTTGTAGACGTCTTCTTCCACATCTTCGATTTGCTCCCCGATATTGTCAAGTACTGTATAATAATTGTCAACAATGATATCAATCAGGCGATAAAGCAGGTAGTCAGCTTTTTTTCCACGAATTTTTCCACTGCTCTGCTTGATGCGTTCGCGGAAAGCGCCAAACGAATCTCCTTCCTTTTCCTGGAATGATAAGAGATAGTCTTTACCCAACACAAAACTGATCTGCTCGTAATCGATGGTAAAATCTTTGATGCTATGCAGCATCTTCATCGTGAAGAAGAGGTAGTCTTCAAATTCTTCTGCCTTGGGTTGGTGATCACTCGTGATGTCGTCAATCAGTAATGCATGAAGGCAGAAATGATCGCCCAGCTTTTGTATGATTTCTTTATCATGCAGGCCATCTACATTTATCCAATTAACGTGGCCGGGTTTAAATTGTGCAAGTATCTCGTCCACGGGAACGTCCGCCTGCATTCCGTAGTCTTTGTCATCGTATTGAATGAGTTCCAATATAACATGATTATCGCTGGGGGGCTTAGCCTCAATGCCCGTTGTCTTCTGTTTCGCCATTAGCCGGGAAGGTTAAGTTGGTTCTTATAAGCAATCATGCGAAGCGGTATGGCCATATCAATACCTTCCGCATCAAAGCGCTCTTTAATTGATTTATGCAAGTCACATTTCAGATCAAATCCATCGTTAGGGTTGTTGGCCCAGCAGTAAGCTCTCAGTTGAATAGCCAACTCCGTAAATCCCATCACACGCACCATTACCTGGTGTTCGCCCTTGGCCAATTCTGCAGCCGACCGGTTGTCGATACAGTATTTGTGCTTCACCGCCTCTTCCTGGATGATTGCTTGTGCTTTGCTGATGTTGGATTCCAATGAGATGCCTAATTCCACAAACATACACACCTTCTCATCGGTAATGGTGGAATTAATAATCACTTCATTGCTGATCACCGTGTTCGGTATGACAATGCGCCTGTTTTCAAAATCTTTGATGACAGTGTGGCGCAGGGTGATGTCTTCCACATCCCCGCTGTAGAGTTGCCCGATTTTCACGCGATCACCTACGCTGAAAGGCCGGAAGATCACCAGGAACACTCCGCTGACAATATTTGAAAACGCAGACTGTGAAGCGAAGCCCACAATGGCGGCCAAAATTCCGGCACCGGTCAACAGTGTATTGCCAAACGTGCGCAGGCTTGGCACTGACCTGAAAATGATGACTGCTGCAATCAGTAACATCAAAAAGTCGATGGCATTCTTAAAAAAATTGTAGCGCGTAGGGTCTACTTTCAGTTTTTTGGCGGCTCCTTTAAAGAACCGGCCTACCAACATGCGCAGGATACGCCCTACCAGAAAGGCCACCACCATCACGATAATGGCAAATGCAACCTGCTCCCACTGATGTTCCATGAAATTCATCGGCCCGAAAATAATCAATAGTCGGTAGTCAGCGTCCCCAAAGCCGGGATTTTTGGTGCAGTACGCTGAGTTCTATTAGCTATATTGCCGCAATGTCCTTATGGCTGGAAGATATTAAAGCCCCGATTGCCTCTGAAATGGCGGAGTTTGAGCAGAAATTCCGTGCATCCATGCATACGCGCGTGCTGCTGCTGGACAAGATCATGAATTACATCGTGAAGCGAAAGGGGAAGCAGGTACGGCCGATGTTTGTCTTCCTCAGTGCCGGCACCTGTGGTCAAATCAATGAGTCAACCTACAGGGGTGCTTCCCTAATTGAGTTGCTGCATACAGCCTCGCTGGTGCACGATGATGTGGTGGATGATGCAAACTACCGCAGGGGTTTTTTCTCTGTGAATGCCTTATGGAAAAATAAGATTGCCGTTTTGGTTGGGGATTTTCTTTTGTCCCGTGGACTGTTGCTATCGGTAGACCATAAGGAATATCAATTGCTTGGCATTGTCAGTAATGCTGTGCGTGAGATGAGCGAAGGCGAGTTGATGCAAATGGAGCAGGCTCGCCACCTTGATATTACAGAGGAAATCTACTATGACATCATTCGTCAAAAGACCGCTTCTCTTATTGCGTCTTGCTGCGCAGTGGGGGCAGCGTCAGTAAAAGCTGACAGTGCGACCATCGAAAAGATGAGGCAGTTTGGCCAGCACATTGGCATGGCCTTCCAGATCAAAGATGACTTGTTTGATTATGGTGACGATGAGATTGGCAAGCCGGTAGGTATCGACATCAAAGAAAAGAAAATGACGCTGCCGTTGATTCACGCTTTAGCGAAAGCTACTTGGCTGGAGAAAAGAAAGATCATCGGCATCGTGAAAAACGAAAGTGATAAACCGAAAAAAGTAAAGGAAGTTATCGAGTTCGTAAAGCGATCGGGCGGGATTGAGTATGCGAAGAACGCTATGGAAAGATACTACAACCTGGCAATGATGTTATTCAAGGATTTACCGGAGTCTGTATACAAAAATTCCTTAGGACAGCTTGTCCAGTTTACGATTGATAGAAAAGTGTAAGTTATTTTACTTTCTCCCGACCCGCTTCTAGAATTGCGTAATTCTTCCACGTCTGAAAGCTTTGCGGATCTAATGTACTGTTGGCGGGGCCTGTATTGGTGGGGGCGTAATTGCCTTCCAGTTCCCACCATTTTTTTGCACCTTCTTTGGCTGCGCCTTTGTCAACATCAAAGTAGTTGATGATAGAATCTGAAACGATCCATGGCTTGTCCACCGATGCATATTTCTCGAAGATCATGGAGCGCATCTGTGTGCCGCTGGCTTGATTTTTAAAATGCGAGACGGTGTAGCTGAGGGTCTCGGGCTCGGTCATAATCATGTCCCAGTACTTTTTGCTGGCTACAATCTGTGAGGTAGTCAGCAAGTAGCCAAAACCCTTCTCAAGTGGTTCTTTGGTGATCTTGCAGCTTGCGCGAAATTCTTTCTTCTTCTTGCCAAAAATTGAGTCCAGCAGGGCCATAGTCCGGTTATTTATTACTTAGATACTCCTTGCCGGGCAAATAGTTGCACGGGAGGCCCTTAATTTTTCTAAAAACGCATTGAAATGGCTTATTCGCGACTTGAGTCGTAAAAAATAAGCGTCATGTGCCTTTGAGTTTAACAGCATTCTTGCGGGCAATAAACTTTTCGTAGTTGGTGAAAAAGTTTTCCAGTTCTTTTACCGGCAGCCCCTTGGCGATGATTTTCTTTTTATCATCTAATATATAAAGCGAAGGTGTTGTTTCCGCGTAGTAGAGCTTGTTGTAAGGGCCAACATAGCTGCGGGGTCCGTTCACGGTTATCCAGGTCATTTTCATTTCTTTGATGTAGCTCTTCATCTTTGCGATGGATGTATCTGCGCTTACAGCAAATACTTCGAGATTAAACTTCACTTTATTTTTATTGTAGAATTCAACCAGCTTAGGCGACTCTTCGCGGCAATGCCCACAATCCGGATCGAAAATATAAAGCACCGTGTACTTCTTTTTTATATCATACATCGACTTGGGCTGTAAGTCTTGATCCTGCATCATCAGGTTGGCTCCCGTCTTGCCAATAAGACTCACGCGCAACTTGTCTGCATACTCTTTAAGGTTTTTTTTCAGGCTGGCATTCACCCAAAAATCCATGATGCCGGAGGCATAGTATTTATCATAAAGCCTGACATAGACCTCATCAAGACCCATGATGGCCGGCTTTTGATACTTAAAGAGGCACGACCATACTAAATACTTATATGTTTCTTGATTTTTCTTGGCGCGTAGGGCAAGATCATCAATTGCCGCCATGATGCTGTCGGGTGTTTGAACGAATAGTTTATCAAGGTACTCGTTCAGTTTTTCCATGTAAAATGGTTTGGGCAACCGGATCAGCGCATCATCAGTCAAATCAAAATAATCGAAGAAATGTTGCCGATAGTAACGCAGTTGAAACGTTGAGTCAATACTGCCATCTGCTTTCTTCGGAGGGTCTGGTACCACCACTTGCTTGGTTACTTTCAAGAGTCGCGCAGTAAGAGTGGTTGGGTGTTTGGCAATGATTTCATCCTGATGGGCCATCACTTTGTCATTGACCTTGGAGAAGGCAAGGCGAGCATCTTTCTTCTGGTCTTCCTGAAGTGTGCTATCACTTATGATTTTCATAAATGGCTCTGCCTCTTTGTGCCGCTCCATGTTGTAAACCATATTGGCGAAGAAGAGTTGATTGTCTTCATCGCCTCGTATTTTCATATTCTTTACATAGTCATCCGCATTGGTTTCGAATCCAAAATGCTGCTGCGCACTTATCACGATTTCAAAAACACGTGTTTTATTCAGTACCAAAAAATACACTCCCTGCGGCAGTTTTTCTTTTCCGTCAAAAACAAACGAACCTTGTGCATTTACGCGGGCTGTATCGCGGATGTAGGTGCTTTCACCATAGTAATAGCCGAGCAATGCAGTAGTGTCTTTCCAGCCGGTCACCTTTCCTTCAATTTTGTAGCCCGATTGTGCCCAGACGCTAGCGGATACCAAGAAGACCAGGAGTGTTGATAGTACTTTCATAAGCGGTTCAATACAACGTCAAATTTCAAGAATTTATTTCTAATGGCAATTAATGTTCCAGATTTGCGGCAGGTGACCTCTTTTGGGTAGGACTACTTCCACTTTATACTTTATTTTGCACCCGCTCCTTATGTCGATACAGATTACGTCTCTTACACGTCTCTACGGAAAGCAAAAAGCAGTCGACAACGCGTCCTTTTCCGTCAGTGAAGGGCAGATCGTTGGCTTTTTAGGCCCAAATGGCGCGGGCAAGTCCACGACTATGAAAATCATCACGGGATTTCTGCCGGCCTCCGAGGGCTCGGTGAGTGTATGCGGCACAGACGTATCATCCCAGCCAATGGTGGTAAAACAAATCACAGGCTACCTGCCGGAGCACAACCCATTGTATCACGACATGTATGTGCACGAGTATCTTGATTTTGTGGCGGGCATTTATGGATTAACTAAAGCGAAGAGACACTCGCGCAAGGAAGAGTTAATTCAACTGTGTGGTCTCACGGTGGAGCAAAATAAAAAAATCAGCTCGCTCTCAAAAGGATACCGGCAACGCGTAGGTCTTGCCCAGGCGCTCATGCACGATCCACGCGTGCTGGTGCTGGATGAACCAACTTCGGGATTAGACCCGAACCAACTTATTGAAATCAGAAAACTGATTAAGGATGTGAGCAAAAACAAGACCGTTCTTTTCTCGTCTCATATTTTGCAAGAAGTAGAAGCGCTGTGCGACCGCGTAGTGGTAATCAACAAAGGTAAAATTGTAGCAGATGATCTGTTGACCCGCCTGCTT